>JADFHU010000210.1 GCA_022567055.1 Planctomycetota bacterium | reverse complement strand
GTATCAGCCGACCTTGAGCACCGAGATGGGTGAGCTGCAGGAACGGATCGCCTCGACCAAGCAGGGCTCCATTACCTCGGTGCAGGCGGTCTACGTCCCGGCCGACGACCTGACCGACCCGGCTCCCGCCACCACCTTCGCCCACCTCGACTCCTTCGTGGTGCTCAAGCGTGAAATCACGCAGAAGGGCATCTATCCCGCTGTGGATCCGTTGGAGAGTACCTCACGCATCCTCGACCCCAATGTCGTGGGGCAGAAACACTATGAGGTGGCCCAGAAGGTCTTGGAGTACATCCAACGCTACAACGAACTGCAGGACATCATCGCCATCTTGGGTATGGACGAGTTGAGTCATGAAGATCAGATGACTGTCTCTCGAGCCCGAAAACTCGAACGCTTCTTTTCACAGCCATTCTTCGTCACCAAACCGTTCACGGGCCTGGACGGGGCCTATGTCTCGGTATCGGAAACCGTTGAAAGCTGTGAACAGATCTGCGCAGGCAAGTGGGACAAGCTTCCGGAAGAGGCGTTCATGTACGTAGGTAACATCGAAGATGCCGCCAAGAAAGCGGAGAAACTGACCCACGTCTAGCGGATACAAGCGGCGAATAGGGCGTCTGCCTCGGATCGGGTGACCCTGCCGAGCAACGGAAAACACGATGGCAAGCTCAGAGGACAAGCGATTTCGATGTACCGTCATCACACCGACGGGCAGGGTCCTGGACTGCGATGCCACGGATGTCCAGATTCCGGCCCACGACGGGCAGTTGGGGATCCAGTACAATCGTTTACCGATTTTCTGTCGACTGGGCCTGGGATTCATGACCGTCCGGGAGGTCTCCCCCGAGAGTCAGGAACATCGACTGGTCATCGATGGCGGCTTCGGTCTCCTGGCACGCAATGCCCTGACCGTCATCGCCTATGACGCCATCAGCAAGGCAGACACCGAGGCATCCGAATATGAGGCAATGATGGCCCGGCTCGAGCGCCAGGTCGAGGCCGCGGAGGGGAACCAAGTGCGGCTGCGGGCCCAGAGCAAGTTGGAGTTTGTCAAGAGGCTGGCGGGGGGCGATTAGAAAAAGTAAGTAATCAGCAATCAGTGATCAGCAATCGGTCGCTGGTCTTCGGTTTCTGTTTATCAGTAATCAGTTTCTCAGCGTCCTCCGCGATCTCTGCGAGAGGCAAGAAGCAGTAATCAGTGGTCAACGAACTGTGATCGGTGAACTGCGATCTGCGATCTGACGGCTCACATCACGTAGGTGTCGAACACACGCACTTTGGCCCAGTTCTCCCGATTTCGTTCAATGAACTCCTCATGTTCCGGTGCGGCTTGGTAGTCGTCGTGGGTCTTCTTGTGGGTGAAAATGATGTGCAGGCCCACCTCGAACGCGCGGTCGTTGACGTCGCGCCGGTGCTCGCTGACGAGGCGCCCGACCGAGAAGAACAAAACGCCCGCATGCTCTCGCAGATAGCTGAAACAGTCGTCGATGAGCCTCTGCACTGCGTCGTCGGAAGCATCCTTCAGAGAAAAGAAGACGTTGTGGGCTAGTTTCGAATCCGCGCTGTCTGTCTGGTTCATCGAATGTTCTCCGAGTAAGACAACCCGCTATAGCTCCGTCCGAGCAATCCCTTGGCGGAGGTGATGCTGGGTGCTGTCAAAACGAAAGAGACGATCAGTAGCGACGTCGTTATTGTATTCTTCATTTTCTCAATGCTCCCGATGGTGATGGTAGCCCCCATGTCCCGTTTGGATCGTTCATAGGTCGTGAGTGTATCGGTCGCGCGACTCCATGTCAAAGGCTTGCCGTCTCGGTGGTCTACCGCACTTAGCCATTCATCTCTCGGTGGGAGTGCGTTACAATCTGCCGACTGAAGCACGCTTTTTTCTAGGAGATCCTGTGGCTAGATCGATGAAGAATGCCTCCCTGTCGCCGGTTGAAGAAGGGACCCAGTCCCCATCTGCCTTCAAGGCCCTCTACCCGCCCAGAGAAAAAGTGCCCGTGATTTTAGTGGAACACTTTCCCCTGCTGGGCCAGTCTATCGAAGAGATGGACGGATGAGACCAGCGACTCTGTTGATCCTCGCCGCCGGTCTGGGCACTCGCTATGGCGGACTCAAGCAATTAGATCCCGTCGGGCCCAGCGGCGAGCTGATCATGGACTACTCGATTCATGATGCGCTGCAGGCCGGCATGGACAGAGTGGTGTTCGTGGTGCGTCGCGCCATGGAGGACGCCTTTCGCGCGCGCATCGGTCGTCGCATTGAGGAGCAGGTGGAAACCGCGTATGTTCACCAGGAACCTGACAGATGTCTTCCTGCCTCTATCCCGATGATACATCGTTCGCGGCCCTGGGGTACGGGCCATGCCCTTCTGGTCGCTCGAGAGGCCATAGAGACGCCCTTCGTGGTCATTAACGCGGACGACTATTATGGGCGTCGCAGCTTTCGGATCCTGGCCGACTATTTCGGGGCGTCGGCCGATGATGACCGACGTCACGCTGCCATGGTGGGCTACCGGCTGGACGACACGTTATCGGCGCACGGCACCGTCAGTCGTGGGGTCTGCCGTTGCACGGACCGGGGGGAATTGATAGCCATTAAGGAGTGCCGAGGGCTGCAGCCGAGTGCCGGGGGCGTGACCTATGCCGATGACGAGGGCCAGAGACAGCGGCTCACGGGCAAAGAAGTCGTGTCGATGAATATATGGGGCATGACCCCTGATCTATTTGACCTCTTTGAAGAGGCGTTTCATGAATTCGTCCAAGCCCCTGCTCGGGAGCGTCAAGGCGAATTCTATCTTCCCACGGCAATGAACAGACTCGTTGACGACAGGCAAGTGACGGTTCGGGTGTTGGAGACGCCTGACGAGTGGTTTGGAGTGACCTATGCCCAGGACAAACGTACGGCGTGCCGGCGGATCGAATCTCTGATAGGCCAGGGACACTATCCGGCTCGCCTGTGGGGACCTTCCTGAGCGATGGATCCTCTTCAACGCCAACTGGCCCCGATCGCCGCCCAATTCCAGTGCGCCGGTCGCTTGGTGGAGGTGCTTCCTCTAGGGGCCGGACACATCAACGATACCTACCTCTTGGCCTATGACGGTTGCCCCGGCCGGCGGTACTGTGTGCTGCAACGCATCAATCATGACGTCTTTACGGATCCCGAGAGATTGATGGAAAACTTGGTTCGGGTGACGGCTCATTTGCAGCGTCGCAGGGAGGACGAGGGTGCCGGGATGGTCGTGCAGCCCTTCATGACGCACGCGGGGCGCCATTGGCACCGTGACGAACGCGGCAGTACCTGGCGCCTGCTGAACGCGATTGACCACGCCCACACGATTGACGGCGTGCCTTCTGCGAGACAGATCTATCAGGCATCCAAGGCCTTTGGTGCCTTCTTGCGGCTCTTGGACGACCTTCCCGGTCCGCCCCTCCATGAGACGATCCCCGGTTTTCACGATGGCCCCCAGCGCTACGAAGTCCTGCCGACGCTGGTCGCCGGGGATCCCTGTGCCCGGGTGGCGCGGGCCCGGCCTGAAATCCAGTTCGTGACCGAACAACGCGACATCCTATTCAGACCCGACCGACTGCGGCGACAGGGGGCACTGCCGATCCGCGTCACGCACAACGACACCAAGATCAACAACGTGTTGTTGCACGAAGAGACCGACGAATCGCTCTGCGTGATCGATTTGGACACGGTCATGCCGGGCCTGGCCCTCTATGATGTCGGTGACATCGTGCGGACTGCCGTGAGCACTGTCGCGGAGGACGAGCGAGACCTGAGTTTGGTGCAGGTCGATCTGGGTCGCTTTGAGACCATCGTGAGCGGTTTTCTCCAAGGCGCCGGCGATGCCTTGACGAAGGCGGAGCAGGCCAGTCTGGTGTGGGGTGGCCAGTACATGACCCTCATTATTGGCATGCGTTTCTTGATTGATTTTCTGCAGGGGGACACCTACTTTAAGACCGACCGTGTCGGGCATAATTTGGACCGCTGCAGAACACAGTTCCGTTTGGTGCAATTGCTCATGGACCAGGAAGAACAGATGCGGGAAATCGTTCGCCGCTGGGCGACAGAGCTTTAAGACCCTATGTCAAAAAGTGAAAAAGACCGTGCAACCTTGACCTTCTCCATGAGTCTGTCCCTGTGGGTAGGCTTCCTCATGCTGGCGCTCAAGTTGGGCGCCTACGTGATAACCGGGTCTGCCGCCATCTTGAGTGATGCGGCGGAGTCTGTCGTCCATGTCATCGCCGTGGGCTTTGCCGCCTACAGCCTGAAGGTGAGTTACAGACCTCCCGATGAAAGCCACCTCTATGGGCATGAAAAGATCACTTTCTTTTCCGCGGGCTTCGAGGGGGCGATGATCGTCTTGGCCGCCTGCTATATCATCTATGAGGCCATTTCGAAGTGGATGGGTGGATTGTCTCTGGAGAATCTGGGGCTGGGCACCGGACTCACCGCAGTAGCGGCCGTCATCAATGCGGGGTTGGGGGTCTACCTGCTGCGGGTGGGGAAGAAGAAGAAATCGATCGTCTTGGAGGCAAATGGAAAGCATGTGCTCACCGATTGCTGGACCAGTGTCGGCGTCTTGGTCGGATTGGGCGTCACGCTGTGGACAGGCTGGTTGCCCTGGGATCCGATATTTGCGATTCTGATTGCCATCAACATCTTCTTCTCGGGTTTTGGTCTGATTCGTAAGAGTATCGGCGGCCTCATGGATGCCGCCGATCCGCAGGTGCAAAGACAGCTCATCGACATCCTGGAAAGAGAGACCCAGGAGCGCCGCATCCAGTACCACCATCTGCGGCATCGAAGCCTGGGAGATCTCCATTGGGTTGATTTCCACCTGCTCTTTCCCCAGGATACCTCCATCCGTGACGCCCATCGCGCCGCGACGGAGATCGAAAAGGTCATCGAAACGACACTCGAACCGGGCGCCCACGTGACGAGTCATCTTGAGGCCATCGAAGACCATACCGAAGTGCATGCAAATGAAATCCACTGATGTCCTTCAGTCGAGATCATAAAGCCGGTTGTCCTCCGATAGAAACCCGATAAGCACCTCAGCCTCCTCGTTGTGCTTGTCCAGGATAGCCTTTGCGCTGGCCTCCGTCTCCGTGTAAACCACGGCCAGTGAGCGCACGCTCCCATCGCAGAAGGCCGCATTGGTTTGCCCTAGGTGCCGAAAGCCCTGCACACCGGCATGCCGAAAGGCATCGCTGAAACTGGCATCACGCGGATTCCCGTAGGGCGCGCGCATAAACTTATTCGCCCCGTCTTCATACTGGCCGTCGCCGAAGAGGGCGGTTTGGGCGGGGTGACGAACTTCGGTGGCCTTGGCGGTCCCTACGGGGGAAGTCGTTTCATTGCGACCAATGAAGCTGATGTTGTAGTTGTAGCCGGAGTAGGGATCCTCGAATGAATTGGTGTCTCCCCCATAGGAGGGACACTGCTGCACCTTGCCGATGGTCAGACCCATCCACAGGAAGCCCGGTTTCACGTGACGCACGGCCGTCGCTCCACTCCACACCCGCCAACTTGTGAAGTCCCAGGCGCGGTAGTATTGCACGCCATCGATGCGTTCGGTGAGGTAGGCCGGAGGATAGTACTCGTCATTGAGTTGGGTGTAATTCTGGGCTGCGATCGCCATCTGCCGTAGATTGCTCAGGCACACTGTTCGACGCGTCTGCGCGCGGGCGGCCCGCAGGGAGGGAAGCAACACCCCCAGTAGCAGGGCCGTCGTCGATATCACGACGAGCACTTCAATGAGTGTCACTGCGCGGGTTCTGTGTTGAGTTTTCAGGGCCATCTGTTGTCCTACGAGCCTTCCCTGCCCGAAAAGACTGACGAGCCAGCCTGAAGACTGGCCCGTCACGTTCAAGCGATCGTGTTTAAGGAGATCCCCAGGTACAACTGCCCAGAAGATCCAACACAAGCCCCAGATCGAGGATGTCCACAAGACCGTCGCCGTTGACATCGACGTCCGGGGTGTCTGTCCCCCAGAATTCCGCTACCAGGGCGGCGTCCTGGATGTCCACGCAGAAATCACCGTTGACGTCGCCGAGGGGCGCCGGGTGCTTATAGTCTCCGGGGGCACTCACGTCGGAGACCGCATCAATTTCGGCAGAGCCGGCCCCGGGTCCATCGTCAATCCGTACGTAGGAAAACCACTTTTTCCCGGTGTTGGGATCGGCAGGGAGATCCAGGCGACCGATGTCAAAGCCCGTACCCCCGGCGGAGTCACCATAGGTCTCCGCGATACGTGCGACCGATTTGCCGGCGAAGGACGCGAAAGAGAGGCCTGGATCCAGCGGCAGGGTGGGATTCGTCGGCTCGGACCACCATTGGTTCCAGGGACCGAGGGAGCCGTCGGGATCGGCAGGGTTGTAGACCCGTCCCAGCGTGGGGGCGAATGTGTCGGCGAAGGGGCCGTCGCTGTCCCCGGAGGCCCCAGAGGGTAGCTTGATGAAGTCCTGGTGGTCCGCCATGAAGTTGGGATCTGTGGTAAAGCTATACCAAGTCGTCCCATCCTGGCTGACCGACACCACGCCAGGTTCACTGCCATGGGACTCGCTCACAACCGCCTCGCGCGGGTCCCCGTTGTTCCAACCCTGTGTGCCACCCTGATTCTGACTGGCGTTGCCAAAGACAATAAAGTCAATGCCATAGGGATTGTGTTCGTCATCTCGAACGGGGTGATTGAAGGCGAGTGTGACACTGCCCCCTTCACCCAGGTAGATGATCTCGAACTCTCGGAAGGCAGGGTAGACCGGCACCACCGGGAGGGGGGTATCGATGGGCGCCAACCAGTCGTCGCCTGTGGTATCCACGGTGGGGCGACCCAGCACGGTGTTCGGGTCGTCGAGGGCGCCGCCCGACAGCCAGTCGAGGAAGACCGAAGTCGGTTCATAGGCCACCACCTCGGTGGCGAAGTCATTGGCATCGAAGGCATACTGGCTATAGCCGTCCAGGAAGGGTAGCGCCACCTCGAGCTGAGGCGCAATGCCATGGCCGTAAACCCAGCCATCGGCGTCGCCATGTCCCAGCCGCCTGGCCGCGGCACCGGTCAAAGAGGACATCCACTGCGAATTGTCGCGTGCGTCGCCCTCCCAGTAGTGCCACCAGAGGTCGCCGCCGCCGAAACCGACGTCGCTGTGCCCCAGAAAAGTGATGCCGTCGATGAACACCCCGAATCCGAAGTCGCTCCGCACCGTGGTCAGTTCCGTCTCTGCCTCGACAATGTCCATGAGTTCCAGACCGGTGAGCGTGGTCGTTTCCACCTCTCCGAAGTGGACGAGGAAGTCGACACGGTAGCCGTCGGCCCACTCCACATGGACCTTCGCTTCGTTTACGCCCGATCCCACTTCTATAGGCTCGGCGGAGGCCGAGGCACTCAGTACAGATAACATGCTCAATACACATAGTTGCTTAATGCTCATTTCATCAACTCCATAAGAATAGACAGTCCACTTGTGGTTTCCATGGTTCGTCATCCAACCATTCTTTTGCCGGCTCCACATCTCCTTTCTGTGGTCCTGTCTCCATGCGCAATAAAAAAGTCCACTGTTCCCGAAGAAACAGTGGACTCTATTGATTACCGAAAGATGCTATCCCTGAGAAAGGGCAATATCAGCAAACGCTCGAAGACCTTACACCACGTTCCAAATCGCGAGAACTCATTAATGCACAGTACGTATCGAGGCAGGTTTTCTGACTTGCGCTCTACCTCAAGGGGCCTTCCCGTTTGTCTGACCAAACAGTGGCATGATACCGTGAGGATTTCCGGAATTTTCACCGAACAGAACGCTTACAGCGGCGCGACCGTCGCGGATTTTCACCGCGTTCCCATTTTCGCATCCCTGGACTTCAGGGACCTGTAACGTATCTCAAATTGTCAAAGAACTGTCCTGGAGTATAGGGTCCGATAAGGCGATGGCAAGACAAATATGGAGAATGGCGTTTTTTTCCGGTTCTCCCTGCGCAGGCATTGTCGTTTTCGGCTTGGTCTTGCCATCCATCCTGGCAATGCGGTATCATGCCGGCACTGTCCATAGAACCTTAGGAGGTGTGAATCATGAAAACAGAGCCCACAGCAACCCGTCGTGAAGTCCTATCCGGTTTGGCGGGAATGACGATCGCAGGGATGGCAGGTACTTAGAGTGCCTATCAAAATGAATCGTAGCACCGAAAACGAGCGTTTCTGCGACTGGCAAGGAAGGCGAAGCAGGCCGTCCGAGGACGGTCGATGGAGCCTGACGCCGTCCAGACGCAGAATAAGCCG
>JADFHU010000841.1 GCA_022567055.1 Planctomycetota bacterium | reverse complement strand
GGAGCCGTCGATGGTCCTCTCGGGCCCGGACGCGCCGAACGAGCTGGAGGCCGTGGCCGTGATCGCGGGGATGGGATAGGCAATCGGTTCAACGGTAAAACTCCAAATGTCGCCCCCAAACACGGTAAAGTCCGGTGCACCGTTGACCTCGTCGACACGCCAAAAGTAGGTTTGACCGAATTCGAGTCGCCCGGGATCAAAGGTGGTGGCATCCTGACCCTGGCTTGCCAGCACGCCCAGTGGGTTGGCGGCAGCGGCGTCATTGACGTCGCCAAAAGTGGTCCCGAAATACACATCGTGCGTGACAGCGACATCACCCGGGCTCCAGCCCAGCACCACATCGCGCGACACATCCGGTGCCTCGTCTTCCGGGCTGGGATCGGCGGCCAGTTCCGGGCCTCCTCCCAGCATGGCATCCATGACCTCTTCGGGTGTGAGGATGTGGTCGTAGACGCGCACCTCGTCGATCATGCCCTCATAGAACTGGCCCCACCGATTGTTACCGACACCAAGCGGTCCCCCGCCTGCGCTCATGGCCGTACTATTCATCCGTTGGCCCTCGACTCCGTGGAGATAGAATATCGCCCCATCAGTTTGGTTTGGAACGAACGTGACGGCCACATGCTGCCATTCCCCAGCCACCAGAGTCGTATTGCCGGCCGTGTAATCGAGAATGCCGGGCGTAGTGAAGCGCAGGGACGTCCCGCTGGACTTGAACGCATACACGTCCCACCGCGCGACCCAGCCGTTGTCACCGCTAAGCCCGGCCGGATTGACCCAGCAGGCGATGCTAATCGTGTCGGCTATGTTCAGGACATCGCCGAAATCCACCCAGTCGTCGCCGTCGAACGCCAAGGCACCACCGAGTTGCCCAGGGACCCACTGCGCGCCCGTCAGCGTCCCGTCGTTGCCGTTCCCGCTGGAGTCGAGGGCCACAGTGCCGGTCCCCTCATTGAATCGCCAGTGTCCGACCAGCTCGGCGTTGGCAGTGCCTGGCAAAAGTACTGCAAGCACAAACATCCAACAGATCAGTCTCGTTGCCATGATGAATCCTCCTAGCAGTTAACAATTGGGGGTGTTTATCTCACGAATTGAGCCAATACTGTCAAGCGGGCCAGGCAGACCCAAAGCCGGGTGCCGAAGCCAGGATGCCGGATTGTCATACTCCTTCTCCGAAGTTGAAAACAGCGGGTGATACCCCTGGTCGGATTAATGGAACCTAACCAATTGTCGGTCGCCAACTAGGCCGCCCCACCCTGCCCCTGTGAGTCCACTTACTGCCAGCTTCCCATCGGCGAAATAGAACGCAATCAACGATACCGGGAAGCAAAGAATTTGTCAAGTCCTGAAAGGTTCCGCCTTTCTTTGAGTGCCTGGAGGCGAAAACTCACTCGGACCGATTGCTACCAAGCTACAGTGTGGCGTCTCGCCCCCCAGGCTGAAGGTCATGCTTCGGGTACCGGACAGGTGCACCGGATCAAGATTAGGACAAAGAGTGTGATTCAAGATTCATGAAAAAAGGGCCTGTGTCATTCGAGACACAGGCCCATAGGTTATCGATGATCTGTCGCGATTCTACTCAAAACTGATGTGGAGCAGTGCTGCGTCACTGGCACTCCCGTCAAACGACTCGGCTTCCCGGGTTCCCGCAGAGGGATTGGCCGGGTTGTCTGCAAACATCAGCACGATCGCCTCGCCGGACCAGCCGGGCTGATTGACGATCTCCTGGATAACACTGGAAATGTCAGGGCTGCGCTCCTCGGGGCCCATGGCGTGCACGGTCATCCATTGAGGAATGTCCCACACGACCTGCGCAGAGGTCGTCGCCCTGCCACTGATGTTACCGTTCGTTGCAGCGAAGGTCTCAGGATTCGGGGACAGTTGACCTGCGATCACCAGAGACACGGGCAGGGCATGGTAAGGATTGTCGATATCATCGGCGCTGAACTGCACCCATGCCTCGGTGATGGTCGCACCCTTGGGCACGCCGACACCGACCCATCGGCAGCCGATCGTCTGGAGATTCGCAGGGGCCGCATTGCCTCCTTCATAGCCC
>JADFHU010000209.1 GCA_022567055.1 Planctomycetota bacterium | reverse complement strand
CTGGGCGCTCTCAAAGCTTTTTGACATCGGCGTAGTATGCGCCGACCTTTTTTCCTTCCTTTAAGATGAAGTACGCCAGAAAGTCGACTTCACCGGATTCAAGAGAAAGCTCGAATGACACGCCGTGATCGCCGGCTTGAACGGCCTCTTCCCTTTCGATGCCACCGATCTTGATGCCGGCCCTCTGGGCAGCGAGCCCCTTACCGGGGGTTTCACGGAATGCGGTGAGCCCGGGAACCGCTGCGCCCGGGGGCAGACCCTCGGATATGGCAGTCGCCGTCGCGTGTGGCCAACGACGCAGGGTAATGCGATAGGGTCCCGCGGTGGCGACCTTGATGGCCCAGTGTCCGAGGCCTTGCTGGGCCCTGCGGATCTGTCCCTGATTCCAGGGGGTCGTGCCGTCGTAGGTCAACCAGTCGTGAGAGGTCAGGCGGCTGGGGTTCTCCGAGGGATGGCCGACGATGATGCGGGCGTCCTTCGCAAAGACGGGTGAGATGTCGGCCCACCAGGCCTCGTAGTCCGCCCGCAGGGTGGTCACGACCTGGGGATACTGCCGTGCGACATCCTGCTTTTGTCCGGGATCGGCCTGGATGTCGTAGAGTTCCTTGCCGTTGATCAAACGCCAGCGATCCGTCATGGTGCTGCATTTGCGCCATTTGATCGGATCGCGGACCCGTTGGGAGTCGGTGACGATCGTGCGCTTCGGCCAGGGGCCTTCGGGGTTGTGGAGCAGCGGGAAAAGCGAGCGGCCGTCAAACTGATAATGGGTCACTGACCCGAGACCGCACAGATCGATCAGGGTCGGTAAGATGTCGATATGGCCGCACAGGCGATCCACGTCCAATCCGCGGGTGAGACCGCCTTGGGGCCAGTGCACGAAGAAGGGCACGCGATGGCCACCCTCATACTCACTTCCCTTATGTCCACGCATGCCACTGTTGAAAACATTGAATCCCGTGGCGCTGCCGTTGTCGGTCATGAAGATGAAGATGGTGTTGTCTGCGAGTCCCCGATCTTGGAGAAACTGACGCATCTTGCCGACGTTCTCGTCGATATTCGCGATCATGCCGAAGAACACCGCCTCCTGTGGTCTGGTGACCTTTCTCTCATAGGGCTTCCAGTACCGGTCCGGACAGTGGAAGGGCCCGTGGGGCGCGTTGGTGGAGATATAGGCCAGGAAGGGTTTTCCGGCCCGCGTGCTCTCATCGATGAATCGCTGGGCCTCCTGAAAGTAGACATCCGTGCAGAAGCCGGTGTATTTCTGGGGTTTGCCGTTGTGAAAGTAGGTGTCGTCGAAATAGGCATTGTCCCAATTGTCCGGCGTCTGCCCGACGCCGCCCCCGCCGTGACGGACGACCTCCTGAAAGCCCCGGTCTTCCGGACGGAAGGGGTAGTTGTCCCCCAGATGCCACTTACCAAACATACCGGTGGCATAACCGTTGTCCGCAAAGACCTCACCGAAGGTCTTCTCGCCCTCGTAGAGCATGGACCGGCCCATGATGGTATGCCAAGTGCCAGCACGGTTGGTGTAGTGGCCACTCATCAGGGCGCCGCGCGTCGGAGCGCAGGTCGGGCTGACGTGGAAGTCGGTCAAGCGCACACTCTGCTCATAGAGGCGGTCCAGATGGGGCGTTTGTAAGATCGGATCGCCGTGACAGGAGAGATCGCCATAGCCCTGATCATCGGTGATGACAAAGACGACATTCGGATGCTCGCTCGCTTGGACGAACCGACCGTTCAGCGCGACGATCAGGAGGAGGACGATAGACCAGATGCTTAGGGACCGGCAAGAAATGACTTGGACTTTTGAATGTCCAATTGCACCCCATCTTTGATCGCTTCTCAATCGCGAAATCCGCGACGTAGAACAGCTACGCCTGTGGTTTCGCTCAATCGAGCGCGACCAAATATGGGGCACACTTGGACCCCAAATTGTCCAATTAATTTCTTGCCGATCCCTTCCGATCTTGTTGCGGGTGCTATTTGACATGGTGTGTCTCCTTGGTCTCGAGGGGATCGGCTTGGGTAGGCGTATTTTCATTGCCGACGGTCCTCCATTTTATTTCTGCTGCCTTCTGCTTAGCCCCCACTTGGCCTGACGGTCCTTTTCGTGGTCCGTCGTGTCGGCAAAGGTGCCTTCCCGCGCCGGCGTGTGGGCCTCGCTGGCGTAGGCAATCATCCGGGCCAAGACCTTGGGGTGTTGCGCGGCAATGTCATTGGATTCACTGATATCCCGATCCAGATCGTACAGCTCCCATGCGAGGTCAGCCTTTCTCTGGATGGCCTTCCAGTGATCCATACGCAGGGCCCGCTGGGTCTTGAACTCCCAGTACAGGTAGTCGTGTTTCTCTTGCGGGCGCCCGGCCGCATTTTCGCCAATGAGTTCCGGCAGAATCGAAAGACCGTCGATACCGGCCGGTGCCGTGGCCCCGGTGACCTCGGCCACCGTCGGCAATACGTCGGGAAAATACCAGAGCAGGTCACTGACCCGTCCCGGCTCGATCTTGCCGGGCCAGCGGGCCATCATGGGGATGCGAAGGCCGCCCTCGTAGAGGTTGCCTTTGCTACCACGAAAGGCTACCCCCGTTTGGGGATTGACATTTGGACCGAAGAAGCCGCGAGGATGCGCGGCGTCTTTGAATCGATCCTGTCCGCCATTGTCACCACAGAAGAATAGCAGTGTCTTCTCATCCAGATTGAGCTCTTGCAGTAGCGCCAACACTTCCCCCACATGCCGGTCGACCATGTGCACCATGGCCGCGTAGCTGCGGGCTTCCTTAGGCCAGGGTTTGTCCCTGAACAGGGACCAGGAGGGATCGCTCTGCGGAATATCATACATGCCATGGGGTGGCGTAATGGGAAGGTAGCAGAAGAAGGGTTCCCGGGCATGGTCGCGGATGAACTGCTTGGCAGCCTCAAAGATGATGTAGTGTGAATAGGTCTGACCGCTGCGTCCACCGACATTGCCGGGCAGCAGGACCTCCTCGCTGTTGCGGACGATGTAGGCGGGATAGAAGGAATGGGCATGGACCTGGTCATAGTAGCCGAAGAAGACATCGAAACCGTGTTTCTCCGGCACCCCGGTCGAACCGCGCCCGCCACAGCCCCATTTACCGAATCCACCGGTGGCGTATCCCTTGGCCTTTAGCATCGAAGCAATGGTCTCTTCTTCCCGACGTAGGGGTGTACCACCTCCGTTGACGCGAATCGACGTGTGGCCACTGTGTTTTCCCGTCATCAGCACGGCGCGGGTGGGAGCACAGACACAAGAACCGGCAAGACCCTGCGTAAAGCGTATGCCTTCGGAGGCCAAACGATCGATGTTGGGGGTTAGGAGGTGAGGGTGGCCCATGTGTGACAACTCATAGTAGGCCAGCTCGTCCGACATGATGTAGACGATGTTGGGCGGACGATTGTCCGCAAACGCCCATCCTCTCGACAGAACAATGCAGCATGCAAAACAAAAGATCCAAAGCTCCTTTTTCATCGGACGTTGCTCCTTATCAAACGGTTGCAGGATAACGGGTAGCGCTAGACCCGAGCGATTGCCTATGCTATCCCTCGCTCCGTCTACAAGATGAGTTAGTAGTCTGCTCCAGTGGCACTCGACCGACAGGACGCCTGCCATGTCTGTAGCCGGCGGCGCATGCGATCGACGATCTCCCCATGCTGCGATGCTATGTTTTGAGTTTCCGAGGGATCGACACCCAGGTCATAGAGTTCCCATTCGGCCACGGGCGTCTTACCGTTGTCCGATCGATGACGCTTCTTCGAAGGATTGTGCACCAGCTTGTAGCGCCGGTCGGTGAGCGTGGCCATGCTTTGGAACTGAAACCCAATGGGCTGAGTGCGTTCAAAGGCCTTGTCCTCGATGATCGGTAGCAAGGACACACCGTCATAGGGGCGTCGTTTGTGCTCAGGAATGGAATAGCCGAGGACATCCAGTATGGTAGGGAAGTAGTCCAATGTCACGGCTGCGACCTTGGTGACACGACCGGCGGCAATCCTTGCAGGCCATTCGAGCAGACCAGGGACACGCACGCCTCCTTCGTAGAGAGAGCGTTTGCGTCCGCGAAACGGACCGGCGCTGCCCTGGTATCGTTGCTTGGGACCCGGATTGCCCTCGGGCCCGTTGTCCGAGCAGAACCAGAGCATGGTGTTGTCTGCCACGTTCAGATCACGGAGTTTTTGTCTTAGACGACCGACCTGCTCATCGAGCGCGGTGACGACCGCGTAGTAGTGTTGCCGGTTTTCGTCCTGTTCGGCATAACCCGCCCGGTAGGATGGGCCGCCAACGACCGGCGCATGGGGGGCATGAAACCAGATCACCACGAAAAAGGATTCTTCTCTGTGGACCGCCCCCTCGATGAAAGGCAGGGCCTTGTCCATGATGATGCGGCTGTCACAGCCGATCAATCCCTCTGCCGGGCCATCGACGATGTTGCGACCGTTGTGCCAATACAGCGATCGCGGATCCGACCTGCCGTGGGCATTGTCCTTGTCGTAGGGGTCCCAGGTGGCGACGGCATACTCCGTAGCGAACCACTCGTCAAAGCCTGCCATGTCCGGCGTCATGTGGTTCTTCTGGGGTTTGCGTCCCTTGCCCTTGCCGGAGAAGTCCGCCGTCATGGTGCCCAGGTGCCACTTCCCAAAGTGGCCGGTCGCATAGCCCCGTTCCTTCATGACCTCGGCCAGACAGATTTCCTCGCGTTTCAAGTGTCCCATGTTGGCCGTTTCAATGCCGTAGCGATAGGGGTTGCGTCCGGTCAGGACCGAGCCACGTGTCGGACTGCATACCGGAGCACCGGCATAGAAACGATCGAATCTCAGACCGTGGCGTGCCATGTTGTCCAGATGGGGTGTTCGAATGACCGGGTGGCCGTTGTAGCCGGTGTCGCCCCAACCCAGATCGTCCGCCATGCACAGGATGACGTTCGGTTTCTCGGCGGCGCTGAGAAGCGATGAGGCTGTCAGAGAGAGTAAGACAATTTTGATTGCCAGGGTCGACTTCAAATGCTTCATGGTGACAGAGCCTAATATTCTTTTGCAGAGCTTCGACGACACTAATCGAAAGCTAGGGTAGGATCAATGGTTTAGGGCCGTGCCGGTCCCTAAGAGCACCTACGCAAAATGACTCTGCATTCAAACGGCTTGTTCTGCGTCTGGACGGCGTCAGGCTCCATCGACCGTCCTCGGACGGCCTGCTTCGCCTTCCTTACCAGTCGCAGAAACGCTCGTTTTCGGTGCTACGATTCATTTTGATAGGCACTCTAAGCGGCCGCCATGAAGCGGCGCCGGAACGGTTCAAGGGCACGGCTTCCGCAAAAATCAGGATGAAGCCCTCATCGCCAATGGCCGATAAGACATCTCTAGGCATGCAATCTACAGGTAGATGGCAGCCGAGGTAAATATATTCCTGAAGGAGTATTGCATAACCCCCTACTATATGGTAGGTTAACAAAAATCAAGGCAGCTTGAGTCAAAGGCTGCCCAAACAGAGTACCGAAGATTACCGCGTCATCCTCGCTGGAGAATCCTAACAGATTGCCTAAACGAGCCTTCGCCGCTGTTGTTCTCGGGCAATTGATAGGATTTTATGAATACACATCGATTCAATGGCTTTGCGCTGGGCGAGCCCATCCTCAAGGCCCTGTCTGAACAGGGCTACCAGACACCCACCGACATTCAGAAGGCCGCCATTCCGGTCCTGCTAGAGGGCAAAGATCTCTTTGCCAGCGCCCAAACCGGCACCGGTAAGACCGCCGCATTCTCGCTGCCGATGTTGAAATTACTGAACGAACGGCGATCGGCCTGCCCCAAGGGCAAGCCCGCCATCCGCGCCTTGATACTCACCCCCACGCGTGAATTGGCCCTCCAGATCGAGGAAAGTCTGCAGGCCTACGGTCGTCACCTACCCCTGCGCACGGCCGTCGTCTTAGGCGGTGTCGGTGCAGCTGGTCAAATCGCGGCATTGCGTAAGAATCCGGACATTCTGGTGGCCACACCCGGACGGTTTCTGGATTTATACCAACAGGGCCACATTCACCTGAAACAGGTCGAAATGCTCGTCCTGGACGAAGCCGACCGCATGTTGGACATGGGATTCATCCACGACGTGCGAAAGATCATCGCCAAGGTCCCGACCGAGCGTCAGACCATGCTCTTCTCCGCGACACTGCCGCCGGCCGTGATGCAACTCGCGTCCACCATGCTGAAAGATCCGGCCTCGATCTCCGTCACACCCACGGTCACCGTGGCCGAGAACATCACGCAAAAGGTCCTCTTCGTAGAACAGACAGATAAAAACAATCTGCTAAAGAACGTGCTTAGCGACAAGACGATCAAGAAGGCCCTGGTCTTTACGCGTACCAAACACAAGGCCCAGCGTCTATCCCAGCAGCTCAGCAAGCTCGGCATCTCCGCAGACTCGATCCATTCCAACAAGACCCAAGGGGCACGCCAGCGTGCATTGGACGCGTTTGATCGCGGCCGCATCAAGGTCCTGGTGGCCACGGACATCGTGGCTCGCGGTATCGATGTGGACGGCATCACGCACGTCATCAATTACGAACTCCCCAATGAACCCGAAAGCTATGTCCACCGCATTGGCCGCACGGCCCGTGCCGGCGCAGACGGCATTGCCCTGTCCTTCTGCGACAGCAATGAACTGCCCTTACTCGGCGGCATTCAAAAATTCACCAAATCGGAACTCCCTGCCATGGAAGACCATCCCTTCCATTCGTCCGAGATCGCTATGCTCCGTTCCCTGTACAGCGGCACACCCAAGCCCGCGGCGCCCGCCGCACGCGGACACCGTAGATCGAGTGGCCGTAGACCCGCGCGGAGACGCGTCGCGAACTGGCAACGGTGATCTGGGCAACAGTACAAGTATCGATAAGGAAATCTCATGGGAAGACCCAACTACAGCTTTCAGAAACGGCAGAAAGAACTAGAAAAGAAAAAGAAGAAAGAAGCCAAGCGGCTGCGGAAGCTGGAGAAAAAGAATGCCGATCTGACTGACGCGGTAGAAGGAGACACTGTGGAAGCAGGAGCAGTGGATACAGAAGTTGCTGCTGGAGCTGAAACGGTGGAATCAGATGCCGATCAGGATACGACTTCCAGTGAAGCAGAGGCTGGCTAGCGATTTGATTTCTTGCCGGTCCCAAAGGCGCGAAGCACGCCAAGAATGAAAAGAGGCATCCGGAAGAACAGCCGGTCATTGCGGGGGCGGGGGGCTGTCCTGAGACTATTTCTCTCTCGCAGAGATCGCGGGGACGCGGAGAAAAAGGTAGGGCTGCTGGTTTTGATTTGTCTGATTGTAGGCCTGAGATTGGGGGTGTGAATTATCGTTCCTCCGCAGCATGATCACTGCCGCCTACATCACCAATTGTTATTTCTTGCCGATCCCTTAATTCCCTTATCCTTGGGCCTCAGTGGAGGCCTTTTTCAAGAGATTGCTCAGATTCAGCTTGCCCGCCTCGTGCTCAAGGTAGACCTTGTCAAGCACGTCTGCCTGAACGTTTATCACGCTCAGAACATCGGCCCATTGCCGTTGCGACGTCTCGCCACCTGCCTTGTACCACTGCAGCTTCAACAAGATGATGTCTTCCGGAGAGACAAAGAAGAACCGCGTGCCTTGCGTGTGGGTTAACTCAAGCGGTGCCCGCCGGACCAGAACCTGCTTATCATAAGATGTGTCCCTGCACACGAATAGGTCGATCTTGAAAGCCGTTTCGAAGTGGATGATATTGAAACGTTGACGCAAGCGAATCGCTTCTAGCATGGCCTCCTTGCTGATGTAGAAGGCATCTTTGACCGCTGAAAAAAAGGCCTCTGCTTTATCCGAAAAAGGCTCAATCGCAATGTCGGCGTCTTGCGTAAAGCGAACCGCACCATAAGCGGAACTCGCAAGCGACCCACCTATGGCATAGACGATGTGCAATTGGTCCAGGAGATTGACGAGTTCGCCAATGACGACGATCTCCTCTGGGTCATTCCCTGGGAATCTTTCCATACACTTTCCGGAAGAGGGATGGACCTAGGTGTTGTTGAGCCCAGAGATGCCAGATTTGACTGTCTGAGGCTTGGGGATGTCGCTGCCTGATGCCGGCAATGGCCAGCTCCCGTCCCGTCGCATAGGCGGAGAAGACCTGTCGGATCTTGCGCTCGATTGGCATTTTTTGAAGCAACTCATTCAAGACTTGCTGAGCTTCCTGACTGGTGTCGCTAGGCTTCATGCCCCTGATTATACACACGGATCTAATCCATTGCCATGGCCCCTACGTGCTAG
>JADFHU010000840.1 GCA_022567055.1 Planctomycetota bacterium | reverse complement strand
GCGTTTTTGTCTCTGGCAAGGAAGGCGAAGCAGGCCATCCGAGGATGGTCGATGGAGCCTGACGCCGTCCAGAGGGAAAATAAGTCGCTCGAATGCAGACTCATTTTGTGTAGGTGCTCTTAGACTTTCAGTTTTTCTTTGTTGGATTGCACCGGTAGTATGTACCTGAACCCAGTTGGAGGTGGCCACCACCGAAACAGGTGAAGGTTGAATACCATGATGACACGGACGTTCCTCACTATCCTCCCAGTGCTGTTCGTGCTCGCCGGCTCCGTGTCGACGGCAGACCAACCGAACATCGTTTTTATTCTTGCCGATGATCTGGGCTGGATGGACCTGGGCTGTTATGGCAGCGATCTGCACGAGACGCCGGTCTTAGACAAATTGGCAAAACAGTCCGTGCGATTTACCAACGCCTACGCCGCATCACCGGTTTGCACGCCGACGCGGGCATCCATCCTTACGGGCAAGTTCCCGGCACGTCTGCACATGACGATTTGGCGTGAGTCGGCGGCCCAACGGGGACGACGGCGATTGCTCGAGCCCATCGCGCGGGGCGATCTGCCGCTCGAAGAGGTGACGCTGGCCGAGCGTTTGCAGCAAGCAGGCTACTACACCGCACACGTGGGCAAGTGGCATCTGGGCAGGGCCGAAGCCTATCCGCAGACGCACGGATTCGACATCAATGTCGGCGGAACGCTGTGGGGAGCGCCGCAGACATTCTTCTATCCCTACCGCGGCGAGCAGTACTTCCGCCAGTGGCGTTACGTACCAGACCTGGAACCTGGAAGAACCGGTGAGTATTTGACCGACCGTCTGACCGACAAGGCCTTGGAGATTATCGACCGGGAGGGTCATCGGCCCTTCTTTCTGAATCTCTGGTACCACACGGTCCATACGCCGATCGAGGGGAAACGGGCGCTGGTGGAGAAATACAGGGCGCGTCTGCGCGAACAACCCTTGGAATCTGCTAAGTCACGCATCCACGTCAATCCCGACTATGCGGCGATGGTCGAGAGTCTCGACGCAAATGTCGGTCGTGTCCTGGCGAAACTGGAAGAGAGAGGCATTGCCGAAAAGACCATTGTTGTCTTTTTCTCGGACAACGGCGGCTTTACGGGTTCCTGCAAACTTCATCCCGGGCAAGCGGTGACGAGCAACGCGCCACTGCGATCCGGCAAGGGGTCCTTGTATGAAGGGGGTATTCGCGTGCCATTGATGATCCGATGGGCAGGCGTGACGTCTGCTGCCGTGTGCGATACGCCGGTCATATCATGCGATCTCTATCCGACGCTGCTCAGGATGGTCGGCTTGCCCTCCGACCCGCAGCATAGTCCGGACGGTATCGACCTGATCTCTCTTCTGAAAGAACCGAATCAAGCAATGGATCCCCGAGCGTTGTTCTTCCACTATCCACACTACTACCAGACAACATCCCCGGTCAGTGCGGTGCGACAGGGAGAATGGAAACTGCTCCATTACTATGAAGACAGTCGAATCGAACTGTACAATCTCGGGGAAGATCCGGGCGAACGAAACGATCTCTCAAAATCGTCGCCGGCCATTGCGAAGCGTCTGGAGAAGAAGTTGCAGGTCTGGCTCAGCGAGACGGAGGCTCAAACACCCGAGCCCAATCCATCGTGGAAGCGGTGAGTCGCTAAGGGATCGTCAGGGAATAAGTTGTGCAATTTGAGGTCCAAGTGTGCCCCATATTTGGTCGCGCCCGATTGAGCGAAACCACAGGCGTAGCTGTTCTACGTCGCGGATATCGAGATTGAGAAGCGGTCAAAGATGGGGTGCAATTGGGCATTCAAATGCGGAAGTTATTTCTTGACGGTTCCTAAAGCTCGAGAGCCTAGTTTCTGCTCTTGACGGAGCCTTCGCTCCAGTACTCGATCAACACGTCGTCTTGAAGTCTGAACCTGACGGTTCCGGATGTGGTCGTTTTGCTGTGGGTCACCCAGATGAACACCAAGACGGAATTCTTTTCTGTCGTCTCGCGGTAGGCGTAGCTCAGCACTTCCACGCCGTCTTCCTCTTCCTGAGTTTTTGTCGGGGCACCCA
>JADFHU010000839.1 GCA_022567055.1 Planctomycetota bacterium | reverse complement strand
TCTGCTTCATCATTGTCGGCAATATCGATGTAGGCACGGTCCGACCCCTGGTGGAGACCTACATCGGCTCCCTCACCACCACCGACCGAACCGAGACCTTCATCGACCGCAAGGTCAATCCACCCCAGGGAAAGACGGTCAAGCAGATCGAGATCCCCTTGGCCGTCCCCAAGACCACCATCGTGGTAAACATCAGTCACGAAATGGACTACACGGCCTACAACAGGGTCTGCCTGCGGGCGATCCAGGGCATCCTCGACATCCGCTACGTCGAAACCATTCGCGAGGACGAGGGCGGAACCTACGGGGTCTCCTCCTCTCTGCGCCTGGAGAAGAATCCCGTGCCCATGGCCAACGCCTCCTTCCGCTTCGACTGTGACCCCAACAAGGCCGAGCATCTCAAGACACTCCTCTACAGCGAGCTGGACAGCATCGCCAAAGAGGGTCCCAGCCAGGAGAATCTCGACAAGGCCGTCAGCAACATCCTCAAGAACCGCCAGGAGGCCAAGCAACACAACCGCTACTGGCTCAGCGCCATTTACGGCTATTACTACACCGGCATCAACAGCAACGACCCTGCCAACTACGAGGACATACTCAATCGTCTAAGCACAGACGACATCAAGACCGTGGCCCATGAGCTCTTCTCGAAGGGCGACGTCGTCGATGTGAGTTTCAGTCCGAAGAGCAAGTAGACAACATGACAAAGCACATTTTTGCAAAGGGCTTCACAATGGCTGCAAGGCAATTCAAAGTACTCTCTTGGGTGTTCATTATCTCGGGTATGGGCATCGCATGCGAGGCCGGCGCGGAAGAGAAGATTATTCGCCTGGGCATGATCGGGCTGGATACTTCGCATGTCGTTAGTTTTACCAAAACGATCAACGATCCCAAGAATGACTATGCCTGCAAGGTGGTCGCCGGCTTTGTCGGCGGCTCGCCCGATATCCCCTCCTCAGCAAATCGTATTGAGAAATTCACCAAGACATTGCGCGACGAGCATGGGGTGGAGATTGTCGATACGATCGAACAGCTATGCGAGAGGGTCGATGGCGTGCTGCTGGAAAGCGTTGACGGTCGACCCCACCTGGCTCAGGCCCGACCGGTGATCGCCGCACGAAAGCCCCTCTTTATCGACAAACCGATGGCGGGGAACCTGGCGGATGTACTGGAAATCTTCCGCCTGGCCCAAGAGAACAACGTGCCCTGCTGGTCGAGTTCTTCGCTGCGCTTTTCGCCGGGCATCATGGGGATGAGAGATCATGAGGACGTAGGCGAAATCATGGGCTGCACAATCTATAGCCCCTGTTCGCTGGAAGCGCATCATCCCGACCTATACTGGTACGGCGTGCACGGTGTGGAGATGCTCTTCACGATCATGGGAACCGGCTGTCAGAGCGTCACGCGGGTGCATACCCAGGATACGGATGTGGTAGTGGGCCTGTGGGACGACGGGCGGATCGCCACCTATCGAGGCCTCCGCAAAGGCAAGACCGGTTACGGAGGCGTGGTGTACGGAACCAAAGGGATCATCCCTGTCGGCAAGTACGCGGGGTACGGCCCGTTGGTCGATGAGATTGTCCTGTTCTTCAAAACCGGCAAGCCCCCCGTCCCCGCTGAGGAGACGATCGAGATCTTTGCCTTCATGACCGCAGCGGACGAATCGAAACAGCGGAACGGCCAACCAGTAGCGTTGAAAACAGTTATCGAGCAAGCGGAAGCAATGAACCGTCAACGCCGCCAATCAGAAAAGTAGATCGAGGTTGAAGATTATCGGTGTCCTGCAAGCCTTTAGCAAGATCCTTCGCCGCGTCATTTGTCATGGATGAGTACATTACTCTATTACCGCCGAAACGACGAGTGGTAGTTGAATGAAGCTCTGATGGTCAGGCGAGTGCCATACTCTCTGCACAGCTTTTTGGAAGTCCCCTGGCTTGGCAAAAAAGATACTATCAACGAATGTCTGGGGGTTTCGATCGTACAAGGGGAACCAGCTCGACTGGACTTGTACCATTATGCGATGGCCGGGCAAGAACACGTGGTTGGCCGTGGGGAGGGCAAAGCGGTATGGGAGCGGCTTAT
>JADFHU010000208.1 GCA_022567055.1 Planctomycetota bacterium | reverse complement strand
GATTACGATTTCTTCGCCGCAGGCATCGCAAATGTAGGTGGCTTCATCGTCCATGAGCGTAACTTGTCCTCCGCTACCCCGTAGCCCTATATTGTTGTTGAACTAAGGGATCGTCAAGGAATAAGTTGTGCAATTGGGCCTGGTTCGAACCAGGGTAACAATGTGTCTGGATCGAAATCGATATCGAAATCGGGATCGAGAAAAGCCTTTGGTGCTACCATTGGGCTGATGGATGAAAGACGATTTCGATCCTGAAACGGCGGTTTACTCAGTGTTACCCGGAACCGTCGATTTTTGAACCAGGCCGCAATTTGAGGTCCAAGTGTGCCCCATATTTGGTAGAAACGAGGATGGGGGACAGTCTTTTAAAAGACTGTCCCTTCCAAGCGTTCTAAGCGAAACCACAGGCGTAGCTGTTCTACGTCGCGGATATCGCGATTGAGAAGCGGTCAAAGATGGGGTGCAATTGGGCGTTCAAATGCGGAAGTTATTTCTTGACGGTTCCTTAGACACTCCCGGAGAATTCCGCGCTCTTTGCAGTAGCCGTTCGGTATAATAGATCACCATGAGGTTCCGCTTCCTACTTTGCATTCTGACGCTTGGCCTCGCGTGGGTGAATGTGGCTTCTTCCGCGGTTGGCCTGCCGCCGCAGCATGGCACAGACCGAATCGAGACCCGGTCGGACTTCGAGTTCTTTGCGGCCCGAGCCGATTTTCCCGGGGCCATGCGGGTGCGGGAAGTCAAGTTCTTGATCCTGGATGTCCACACGTCCAGTCCCCAACTCTATTTTCAGAACACCAAGACCTTTGCCTTTCACTATTCCTTCGCGACCCAGGCGCTGGGCTTGACCCTATCCCTCAGCCAGTTCAACGGCGTGACCTATTTCTCCGACCAGCGCCACAACTTGGCGGGCAGTCTGGTGGCCCACGACAACTATGAACCCAGCGAAGGGCCGGCAGGCATCTATACGCTGGAGTTCTGGCCGACCGATCCCGTGAGCTATGCTCACGTGCAACTGGCCTACGATCTCGTCACCGACACGATGCCCTTTGCCGCGGAGCTGCTCCACTACCACGCGCCCGGTGAGACCCAGCGATTCCTCTATGACCAGCAGCGCGAGGACTATGACGACTCAGGGATGCGGGTTATCCGTACGGAGGAACTCTTCGGCCGGCAGCGCTACGCGCCGCTGAACCTGGGCCACGCCTACGGTCTGCTCAGGCAGGCCAACAGTTTCGACGTGGTGTCGGCGCGAGACATCGTGATCTTGGAGACGCTGCCGAATACCCTCAGCCATGTCTCCGGCATTATTACCGAGGTCCCGCAAACACCGCTCTCCCACATCAACATCAAGGCCAAGCAGAACGACACGCCCAATGCCTACATCAGGAACGCGGGCAGCGACCCCAACATCACGGATCTGATCGGCCAATACGTGCGCTATGAAGTTCTGCCGGACGGATTCTCCCTCACGCCCGCTTCCTTTGAAGACGTCAATGTCTTCTTCGAAAATATACGCCCCAAAGAGACTCAGGTGCCGCCTCGCGACCTTTCGGTCATCGACATCGCCCCCATGCCAGCCATTGGGTTTCATGACTCTCCGGCCTTTGGGGCCAAGGCTGCTAACGTCGCTGAACTCTGGAGACTCCTGCCGGTGGGTGTCGTACGGGGAGGCTTTGCCGTGCCCTTCTATTTCTACGACACCTTCATGCAACACAATGGCTTCTACGACTTGGCTCGAGGGCTCATCGCCGACCCACAATTCAAGACAGACCCGGAGATCCGCCGTTTGGTTCTGAAGGAATTCCGACGGACGATCCGCAAGCAGGGCACACTCCCAGAGTGGATGCGCTCGGCCCTGGACGCGATGCATCGGCAAAGGCGGTATCCCCCCGGCACCTCGCTGCGCTGTCGATCCAGTACCAACAACGAAGACCTGCCCGGCTTCAACGGCGCGGGTCTCTACGATTCCTACACCCATCATCCCCACGAGGGACACATCGAAAAGTCGATGAAGCAGGTGTGGGCGAGTCTTTGGAATTACCGGGCGTTTGAGGAGCGCGACTTCCACCGCATCGATCACTTTTCCGCCGCCATGGGCGTACTGGTCCATCGCAACTTTGAGAATGAACAGGTCAACGGCGTGGCCGTGACCAAGAACATCTTTGACGTCAACTGGCGAGGCTATTACGTCAATGCCCAACTGGGAGAAGATCTGGTCACGAATCCGGATGCAGCCTCGGTACCCGAGGAGTTCTTGGTCGCCGAATTGCTGGGCGAGGAACGCTATGAGATCCAATACATTCGATTCTCGAACGCCATCCCGGTGGGCGAACACCTTCTGACTAAGGTGCAGGTCTTCGAGTTGGCCGACCACATGAACCTCATCCAGGACCACTTCCGACAGCTCTACGCCAGTCGAGACCGGAATTTTGCCATGGACATCGAGTTCAAGATTACAGCGGAAGGGAGGCTGGCCATTAAGCAGGCTCGCCCCTGGATAAACTGAGGCGTGAGAGCTGCTATGACACTTTTGTGTCGACTATGTTACCTGTAACTCCCCCTTTTCTCATTCCCACATGACTCATTTTAAAATCCCCGTCGATCGACACAACTCATTATAGGTAAACTATTTAGCCTACCCTCGTTTTGAGCCAGACCGCCCCCTTTTTTGATGGCCCGGCCGGATTCGGCCGGCTAAGATAGCGTCGATTCATCTTTTTTTGCTACGGACCCGAGAATCAGCGTTGCGCCTGCGCTGCGTCGATAGTCATTTAAGGAGTAGACGAGCGTAAGTAGGGGAATAGGCTCTTTGCAGACTAGTACGGAAACACTCCTAAGCCTGCTGGATCGGCAAGGCCCCAGCCTGCACGCTCTTCTGACCAGACTGACGCTCCGTGAAGATGTCGCTGAGGACTTGATGCAGGATCTGTTTATTAAACTATCAGGCTCCAAGAGGCTGGACCAGGTGGACAATCTAGCCGCCTATGCCAGGACCTGTGCCATGAATTTGGCCTTCGACTGGCGCCGCCGGGAGAAACGACTCGCCACCTGTTCGGACGACCTGATCGACGCGGTCGCCGACGGCAAGAGCGTGCTGTCCCATCTGGTAGAAAACGAACAATTCAAGGCCGTCCTCGATGCCACAGAAAACTTGAGCAAGCTTCAGCGCCAAGTCTTCGTGCTGCGCTATATTGAGCAGCGTTCTTTTGAGCAGATCGCCAGGGAGACCGACAAGACCCCCCATCACGTGCGTGCCTTGGCGTCGCGGTCTCTGGCCCGTGTCAGGGAGATCTGTTCCAAGGTACGAGTGAAGCCTCACGGTGGGGGTCAGTCATAATGTCTCAACCCGAAGACAGAGACCTCCTGCGTCAACTGGAGATGATCTCCCGCATCAAGCCCAGTCCGGAAGCGACGGAGCGGGCTATGAACAAGGCTCGGCAGGCCCTATTGGCTCAGGCGCAGGCGCAAGCGGGTGACTTGGAAAGCGAGACCCCCTCCCCCCGGACCATCAAACTCTTCGCTCAGCCTGCCTTTAAGGCCGCGGTGGCGGCGCTTGTCTTTCTCACCATGACGCTGAGTTGGGCACTGTGGCATCGTTACGGCAGATCTGAGCCGCCCCAACTGGAATCTCATCCCCCGGCACTGGCCAGCACTGAAAATGTCGAGCAGCCCACTGCGCAAGCGATTGCGGCGCTGCGACGAGACGAGATCGAATCCCTCGCCGCCCGGGGAGACGTCACCGGTCTACTGGCGTTGATGGAGGGCGCAGGTCCGGAGAATAGCGTGCTCATTGCCCAGCACCTGGGGCAGATGGGCGACAACAGTGCAATGGCGACGCTTGAGCGCTTTGCGAGCCAAGAGCGCGAGTTAGGAGATCAGAACCCCTACCAGGTTGCCCTTGACGCCATCAGCAGACGCATCCAGGCAACCGATCCTGGTGACTCAACTGAACTTGCCGGTTCGACCGACCCCGTTAGCTCGCTCCAAGATGCTCAACTGCAAGCCGCCCAGCAAGAGATCAAGGGCCTGCTCTGTGGACTGGTGACGGATCGTCTGACGGGCCATGCCCTACAGGATGTCGAGATCGAGGTCTTCGGCGACACCCGCTACCATGCCCTGACAGATGCCAACGGCTATTATTGCTTCGAGCATGTTGAGCGAGACGGCCTCTACCAGATAAAGATCTCTAGACCGGGCTATCTGATGGACGCGTCCCTGGCGGATCTGCCCATCGTGTCGCTCAGCCAAAACGAACCCATCATTCGCCACTTTGCCTTGGAACGCGGATGCTTGGTCGAGGTCAACGTCACCGACGCATCAGGACAGCCGATCCAGGACGTTCGCTTGGCAGCCAGTTGGCTGGGCTCTGAGCAAACCAAGGGGGCCGGACGGCCCGCAACCACCGATCAGAAGGGCTTCGCCGTCCTGAGCACACTGGCGGCTTCCGACATCGCCTATAGGGTGACCGCGCTGCATCCTGAATTCGCACCGCAACAGGCGACTGTCCTCTGCGATGATGTCGACGCGGTGACACCAGTCAGTATGATCATGCAAGAGGGCCAGGCCATTGAGGGCTACGCGGCCTACGCAGATGGCGTTCCCGCTGCCGGGGTTGAGATCTATGTGAAACCCCAGTGGTGGCACAGCAGCCAGCCCCCACAGGCCCATCGAGTGGGACCGGCGGGTGATTTCTCCTTGGCGCATGTCACGCCCGACACCTATTCGGTTTACGCCATGACGGGTCACGATGACCTCTCGCGTTCGTCGCTCGAAGTAGCCCAGGTGAAATTACCGTTGAAAGACGGCGGACTGCTGACGCTGAAACTGCCGCAACGATCACCGCAATCCTTGGCAACGATCCACGGGCAGATCCAATGGGCCAGTAACGCCAGGCCGGATTCCGTGGACTTGCTCGCCTATAGTGAGTGGGGTGTCCACAAACAGACCCTGAGGGGGGACGACCTGGAGACCTTCACCATCAATGGGTTGGAGCCGGGACCCTACGCGCTGTTCTTCCATGGAGCGAATGTCGAAGAATTGACCATGACGAACGTCAATGCCCCCAGGGACGACCTGACGGTTCCCTTGGTCTATACCGAAGTTCCCTTTATTCAGGGCTATGTCGTACAGACCAACACCCGGGAATTGATCGCGAACTACACCGTATCGCTTAGGAAGAAGCTCTATTTTCCCGGGCCCACCGTCGTGAACCTTTCGCCGACCGTCCACAGATTTGTAGATGTAAACGATGAATTCAACATCCCGTCCTATGGTCCGGGCACCTACACGCTTGCCTTCACAGCAGAGGGTTATGTGCCCTTCACGCTGGAGCAAGTCATCGACACCCAGAGCGACCCCCTCCTGATCAAGTTAATACGGGGCGGCCGGATCGTGGGTAGTGTTGTCAATGCGAGTGGCCACCCAGTATCCGGTGCGGATGTGACTCTGCTCCCCGGCGCCTACAACCGCCCGAGTGCCACGGCTGTCAGAGACAAACGTGCGGCCCAAACCACGGGCGGAACATTCACCCTCTCCCATGTCCCGCCGGGACATCACAAAGTGCGTATCTCCCATCCTGAGTTCGGATCCGTCATCATCAGCGTCAGAGATGTGGTAGACGAATTGACGACCAACCTGGGACAGTTGGCCTTGTACCCCGGCGGTACCATCGAGGGCTACGTCCTCAATCAGGACGGTCTACCCGTGAACAATGCCATTATCATTGCCGATGACGGGCTGGTCGATGAAGACGTGGTCGGACAACTGGGCACGGCCGTCAGCAATGAAGAGGGCTATTACCGCATCCAGGGCTTGCCGCCGGAACTGTGCTTTGTCTATCGACGAAATCCCCACAGAAATACCGGCGTCGTTCGACGAAGCGTCATCCCCAGCGATGGACAGACGACACGCGTCGACTTTGGGGTTGGCCCCGCGGTGATGGGCATCCTCCATTGGGACGGCCTGCCCGTGGCTGACCAGAGGATTCTTCTGGGCGATCCTGAGACACCCCATTCTAAGGCCTTTCAGTGCTTTGCCCAAACCGACGGCAATGGGGCCTTTCTGTTCAATGGCATCCCGGTGGGGCGCTATGGGATCTATCGTCGCCCGAACAGCGCCAGCCGGTGGACCAAGGTGGAAACGGTCGATGTCGGACACCGGCCGATTACCTTGGGCATCTTGCCAAAACAACTGCACGAGCTGCAGGTCACCCTGCTGTCAAACGGACAACGGAACGTTGGCGACTGGACCGTCTATTTGCAGGAAGGCAGTGGATGGCAGGGCCAGATGATCGGTGAGGTTGAGCCACCCCAGGGGTTGGGGGCGCCCTACATCATCCATCGGGTGCCCGCCGGGCTCTACCACGTGGTGGCCAGACGGGCCGATGGATTCATGACGATCCGTCAGGCCGTCGATGTCACACCCGAACGGTTCATGCATGCCCTTGACCTCCAGCTCCTCTCAGGGACCGCATGGGTCGGCGGCAAGCTTGAAGCCAGATTGGAACAAGCGCTGGTCCTCTTTAACCGAGCACAGACACTGCTGGTCGACATCGCCGGTCGTGACGGTTCCTACCAGGTCGACACCCTTCCCGCCGGCGACTACTATATTGGCAATGCCACCCTGGGGGACACTGCGCCCCTGGCCGAGTTCCATTTGACCGAGGGAGAGGCCCTGAAACTTGACCTGGACGCCTCCAACTGGATCACCACGGGCCAAGGTCTGCTCAGCGTGTACGTCGCCGGTCAGGATGGGTTACCACTGCCCTCGGCCATTGCCTGGCTGGAAGACATCACCGGGCAGATTGAGCCCCTTTTGACAACAGGCTCGGAAATCCTCTTCATTGCTCCGGTCGGCGAGTACAGCTTGCACGTGCTGCACCCAGAGTTCAGAGCGGGGCAAGCGCAAGTCACCATAGAATCCAATGACATTATCGCCCTCAATCCTGAACGCCCCGTCGTTCAGATACGATTGGACTCAATATACCCCCCCCTTTAAGAGCCTTGGAAAACGCAAAACCGCACAGGGATGCGTGGTTCTGCGTTTTGCCAAGGCACCTTTTTTTCGAGTCAAAGCCGGGTCAGTAATCAGTGATCAGTAATCAGTAGTCGGTAATCGGTAGTCGGTAGTCGGTGGTCGGTTTGGGCAAAAGACCGATTACTGATCACTGATTACTGAATGCGCTTGCCCTGGCCTAGGCTAGCCTTGTCCAAACCAGCAACGTCTGCTATGTTAGAGGCGCAGTTCGGTTGCGGGAGACCCGTCCAACAGGATGATTCAGAAGCTAACAGAGAAATCAAGTTCGATGACCACCCTCCTCAGGAGCGTGGCGTTCTGCGTCGTCGTGCACGGGGCTTCTCTGCCGCTCTGGGCTGGGCAGAGTGAGTTCGCCCAGGGTGTTTGCACCGGCCACATTAGCTCCGCGAAACTCCGGGAGACCTCCGGTATGGTGGCAAGCCGCCAAAATGCCGGGATCCTGTGGATGCACAACGACTCGGGGGCCGGCGCGGAGTTGTTCGCGGTGACCCAGAGCGGAGAGACAGTGGCCTCCTATCGCGTCACCGGCGCTAGCGCGCGTGATTGGGAGGATATTGCCTTGGGGCCCGGCCCAGAGGCCGGCCAAGACTATCTCTACATCGGTGACATCGGCGACAATGGGGCCAAGCGCCCCTACGTTATTCTCTATCGAGTGCCGGAGCCCCGGGTAGGACACAAGAACACCACCGCGATGGCCCGCACCTCTCCCGCGCGAGCCCTCCGTCTGAGCTACCCGGACGGACCCCACGATGCGGAGACGCTGCTGGTGGATCCCTTGACGGGAGACCTCTATATCATCACCAAGCGCGACCTTTTCTCGAGAGTCTACCGGGCGTCCCCTCCTCATTCCACCACGGAGCGGATCCTCTTAGAACGGGTTGCGCTCATGCCGTGGGGCTTTGCCGTGGGTGGCGACATCTCGGCGGACGGTCAACTGATTCTCATCCGTGGCTACAGCAGCGCATCGATGTTCAAACGACCCGCAAAGGGACCTCTCTGGCAGGCCTTTCTCGAGCCCTCTACTCTCGTTCCGCTGCGACAAGAGCGGCAAGGGGAGGCCATCTGTTTTAACGCCCAGGGCACCGGCTACTACACCACCAGCGAAGGCAAGAACCAGCCCATCTATTTTTACAGACGGACTCCACCCTCTTCCCATCCCCCAACCCCCTGAGCGGTCACCCATGGATTTTGGTGTCTCCGAACAGAAGGTCCGACAGCTCGCGGAACGGATGGCTGCCTGCGGCATCACGGAAGCCCACCTGCAAGAGCGCTTCATCCGCAGCCAAGGACCGGGTGGACAACATGTCAATAAGGCATCGACCTGCGTAGAACTCAGGCACCCGCC
>JADFHU010000838.1 GCA_022567055.1 Planctomycetota bacterium | reverse complement strand
TACCGAAGTTGGAAGACCGTCGACGAACCCCAAGCCAATGCCGCCATCCTGAGGCAGTTCGAGCAAGTGACGGCGCAGACCGCGTAGCGACTCAAAAACCATCGTGCCCACGAACCTGCACCGCAAGCATTGTCCGAGGTAGACCCATGGAACCACTGGCCATCGACGTCGTCCTATTGCCCGAGTCCAAGATCGCTCACGACTGCATTGCCCTAAACAAGAGGCTCGTCAGTGAGAGCCGGTCCGAGATTGTGCTCGACTATGAGGCCTGTCTGCCTCATGTCTCACTGGCCATGGGCTGTATGACGCAAGAGGCCCTGCCCGAGATCGCCACCCGCCTGCAGCGCATCATCCAGGAGAGTTCTATCGAAGCGCTTCGATGCCAGGGCATCGGGACGCGAGTAAGCAGCCAGGGCCAACCCGTCTCCGGCCTCGGCCTGGTTGCCACGCCCACGCTGCAGACCCTCCACGAACGCATCATGCGTGACGTGGCACCTCTGCTGTCGAGTGAGGTGACGGAGTCCATGCTTCACGGGGATGATCCCATTGCCCCCAGCACCCTGGACTGGATCAGGGCCTACCGGGAGAGTTCCAGTTTTGACGCCTTCTCACCCCATATCACCTTGGGCTATGGCCGCCTAGAGCGCACTGAGTTCCCTTCTCAGTTTCTTGCCCGAAGTCTCGCAGTCTGCCACCTGGGCAACCACTGCACCTGTCGACGGATCCTGTGGGAAACGGAAATCAGTAATCAGTAATCAGTAAACTGTAATCTGTATTCAGTAAACCCACCCTCCGTAGCACGCTACTGCGGAGGACGGGCAGTAATCAGTGATCGGTATGGGCCAGAAACTGATTACTTTGTCACTGATTACTGATTACTATCCCGGTGAGATCCCAGTGAGGGGCTAAGAATAAGGGGCATTGACATCTGCCCAAGTTTACATGCGACTGCCCTGGCCTGCCGGCCTTTCTCGCTTGCCCCTCTAAATTGAACGGAGTAAGATCCAAGCCAACGGAAAGACTGGGAGGGGATGGCGCTCCTCCCCTTGCGCACTTAGGAGCCGCGCATGAATAAATGAGTCATTTATCGCTCAGATTTCGTCAGATTCAGTCGCGCGCGATTGAGCGAAACCAGAGTTGTAGTTAGCCTACTACGGAGGCTTGCTTGTGATTCTTAAATTATGCTGCTAGCGCAGCCAGATTTGCCACAAGGAAGCCGCTGTTTTCGCGATTGAGAAACGGCTGAAGATGACGTGAAGATGAGATGAGAAGTGGATCATTTATTCATGCGCGGTTCCTTAGCCCTTTCAGAAAACTCCGTCGTCGGCCATGGAGAATGTCAGCGGCCGACGGGGACAGCGTCCAACGATATCGACCTCCAGGGTCAACGACCGGTGCGGGATTGAAGAGAGTCGCTGAGGTTCGGCCGGAGAACGGCCGCGTCCGGTCGGCGGAACTCCATTGGTGCGAGGCCCACGGCATCGGCACACGAAAGATGAAGATGAAGATCAAGATCAAGACATTCGTGGATTAACAGCGATGGCTAAAGCGCGTATAAGAAAAGATTTCGTTTTGTGTATCAAGAATAGAGATTGCGACGATCTCGAAAAGGGCAAGGTCTATCCGATTCTACCGAATGCCAGAGCAAAACGAGAGGGGTACCTTCGCATCATTGACGAATCCGGCGAGGACTACCTGTATCCGGCGACCTATTTTGTAACCGTTGACCTTCCCGCTGAAGCCCGCGCCGCCCTAAGCACCGCGTCGTGAGAGAAAGGGGAGCGACACGAAAGAGTTTGTAGTTTCTAACGTCTGGACGGTCATTGGCGGATCCATTGGCGGCCTGCTCGGCTCGGGCGTTTTTGAGGGCATCACAGGGTCGGGCATGCCGTCCCCGCCAAGATGATGGGCTTCGACCCCATGGATATCGAGTGCATTCGCATCGCCCATGAGCAGGGTCTGGGCGTGGGTCGGCCCGCCGAGATCGAGGTCGTCGGAGAGGATATTTCCGAGGTCAACTTCCACTTCCGACAGACGGACAATGCCGTCTCCCGCGTGGGCAAGCAGTTCTGGTTCGGGCCGTTGAAGGCCC
>JADFHU010000207.1 GCA_022567055.1 Planctomycetota bacterium | reverse complement strand
GAGAAAAAGTGAACTACTGCACGACTACGACCCGTTTTCTTGGCACTAGGGGACACAGCCTAGAAAAGGAGGTATTAACATGAATCCAACCCACTCGATCCTGCACGCTGCGCTGGAAATAGGCCTGGCGGCTTCGCCTGCCCTCTCTCCGGTCCTTCGCCGCCTCGTGGGCCGAATCACCTTCGGAGGAAACCGCTACGAATGGAACCTTGCGAAGACGCTGGGCTACGACGGCTACCTGGACTATCACCTGGACTACACCGCCATACCGGATGACGATTTAAACCGCTCGCTCTCCAATTTGACCACATTGAACAGTTCCCCAATAGACATGTTCATGATGATGGAAAAGCAGGGAGACGACAGGCCCGTCGTCGAGTTTATCACCGCGACACTCTCCCGCAGCGCCTACAGCAAGCGGCAACTCTACCAACGCATGGTCGAGTTTTGGTCGGACCACTTCAACATCTTCTTCGGTAAGGATACCCAAGAATTGCTCAAACCCTTGGACGACCGCAATGTCATCCGCAAGCATGCGCTGGAAAGCTTTCCTGAATTGCTGCGCGCCAGCGCCCGAAGTGGGGCCATGCTCATGTATCTCGACAATGTCTCCAATCATGTCGCCGCGCCGAATCAGAACTACGCGCGCGAATTGATGGAACTCTACACCTTGGGGCCGGGCCACTACACGCAATACGATATAGAGGAAGTCGCTCGCTGTTTCACGGGATGGAACGTCGACCGCAACGAAAAGAGCAAGCACTTCGGCGTCTTTCGCTTCGAACCTCACATGCACGACTACGGCGTGAAAAACGTTTTGGGCCATTGCATCCCCTCTGGCAATGGCGTTGAAGACGGAGAACGCGTCCTGGAGATCTTGACCTCCGATCCCAAGCTAGCACCCCTGACGGGACGATTCATCGGGCAGAAGCTGGTTGAGTTTTTCTGGGGCGAGGACCCGCCGGCCGAGCTGGTGGAACAGGTCGCGAAAGTGTACGTCCAAACCAAGGGCGCCATCAAACCGATGGTCCGGGCATCCCTGGGCCGACCCTGGCTGGAACGGGCAAGGCCCAAACTCAAGCGTCCCTATCACCTGATGATGTCCGCCATTCGGGCGCTGCCCTCCGAGATCGAAGCGCCCGAGGCCCTCGCCGACGTCCTGCGGGTGATGGGGCATCTGCCCTTCCACTGGGTCGCGCCCGACGGCTACCCCACCGAGGCCGCCTACTGGGGTGGACACCTGCTGAGTCGATGGTCGTTCGGGGCATGGTTCGTCGACCAGAACAGCATCGTTCGCATCGACGACGCCCTGTTTGACGGAGCACTGACGCCGCAAGCGTTTCTTGACCGCATCGACGCCTCCTTCTTCGGCGGTACCCTGCCCTCCCGCGACCGGGACGCGCTGAACGCCTACCTGTCACGCGACGCGAAAGACCCCGCGACCAGAAGGGAAACCGTGGGACTGGCCATCTCGTCACCGGCGTTTCAATGGTATTGACGGGTATTAAGGGGGCATTTTGAATTGGAGTCGACTTTCTCTTAGCGCGGCCTTCGGCCGCAACCCAAAAACATGTCTCTCGCGGAGGCCGCAGAGACGATCCAGGAGTACTACATGAGACACAGCGACCGAACGAGCTGCCCCGAGTATCGCGCGTTGAGCCGACGTCAGTTCATGTTGTCCACCGCCGCCGCGTCGGCGACGCTTCTAACAGGCCCTTCTTTTCCCCGCGTTGCCTTCGCCGATTCGCACAACAGCCAACGAGACATACTGGTGTCGATCTTTCTGCGGGGAGGATGCGACGGATTGAGTATCTGCGTGCCCCATGGCGACGAGGCCTACTATGAGGCGCGACCGGCCCTGGGCGTACCCCGACCCGACAGCCGGCGCCCGGGAGCGGTGACGGACCTGGATGGATTCTTCGGCCTGCCCCCAGCGATGACACCCCTGCTGAAGGCCTATCGAGCGACAAACCTGCTATTTGTCCAGGCCTGTGGATCCAAGGATGAAACGCGTTCTCATTTCGATGCCCAGTTCTCAATGGAATCGGGGCAAGCCCATGGCGCCATGGTCAAAGATGGCTGGATCGGCCGGCATCTGATGAGTGTCCAGCCGGCCCGGAAGGACGCCCTCATTCGCGCGATTGGCGTGGCGCCGGGTCTTCAACAGCGCTTGATCGGTAGTCCCGGCGCGCTGCCCATCCGGGATCTAGCCGACTACCGACTGTACGGCGATCCCGACACCGAACGCGCGCGACTCCGCATCTTGAGCGATATGTACCGGGATACCGCCACGCTCTTGTCTGCGGCTTCGGTCAACACGCAGAGAGTCCTGAAACTCTTCGATGCACTCGATCTCCAGCGCTACCAACCGAGAGGCCAAGCGGAATACCCCGAAACGGAATTCGGTCACGCCTTGAAATCCTCGGCCGCCCTCATACGGGCCGACGTGGGCGTCGAGGCCCTCGCCATCGATATGGACGGGTGGGACACGCACAGCGATCAGGGAGCGGTCGAAGGTCAGATGGCCGAACTCATGGAAAATCTGGCCGGTAGCCTAAGCGCCTTTCATGCCGATGCCATGGCGGACTCCGAAACGCAGGTCACGGTGGTGATCATGTCGGAGTTTGGCCGTGTCGTCGCAGAAAATGGCAGCCGCGGCACCGACCACGGCCACGGCAACGTCATGATCTTGATGGGCCAAGGCATTGCCGGCGGTCGGGTCCTGCACAAGTGGCCGGGGCTGCAGAGGGACCAGCTCTTCCAAGGCCAGGATCTGGAAGTGACCATCGATTACCGGGACGTGCTGGCGGAAGTCATCCAGAAGCGCCTGGACAATCAAGCCCTGAGCAAGGTATTCCCCCACTACCGCCCGCTGATCCACGGAGTCACCGCGTAGAGTCGCGGTAACGGTCGCATTCACGACTACGGCGACTTGCCCCTCCTGCTCCGGCGGGGTCGGCGGCGGCCTAAAAACCGGTCGGCAGACCCCTGGCTCGCCCTGCTGCACCTTGGCGGCGACCCAAGTGAACGCTTCGCGTAGCCGTTCACCGATCATTCCGAGCAGAAATGAACCGCAGAATATCGAACAAAGAATGTCCAATAGTGAAGTTAACGGTCCTTCGACATTCTGCTGTTCCTGTTCGGTATTCTACGGTTCAAAAAATCCTTGCCATCACTTGTCAATCCCTTGCTCCGTGAACGGTTACCGCTTCGCGGACAGGCTGGCCCCGTTGAAGGATATTCTCGTCTGAACACGAAGAAAGGGCTTGCATGGTCTAAGTCCCAGGGGTAACATAAGTATCTGATTTGGCAGGTGCTTAGAGCCCACGGACACTGGCACTTGGCCGGTTAGAGGTTATCATTCGAGATTCTGTATGAATAAATGTACCCTACGCGCAAGGAATTATTTGTAGGAAGAGGACAAGAATGTCACGACTTGACCTTAAGCGAATCTTGATGGGTGGGGCGGTTGTTTTGTCCAGTGGCTTATTGTTGCTGGCCTCCTCCTCGGAAGAATCCCCGGGTGCGGACCCCGCCTACTGGTTTTTTCAGCCCATCGCACAGCCTGACATCCCTGAGGTGCGGGACGTACAGTGGGTCCGCAACCCCATCGACGCCTTCATCCTCGCACGCCTCGAAGCGAAGGACATCACGCCCACCCCCGAGGCCAGCCGCCGCACACTCATCCGGCGTGCCACGCTGGATCTGCTGGGCGTGCCTCCCACGACGCAACAGATCGACCATTTTATCAATGACCCTGCTCCGGACGCTTACGAAAAGCTCATCGGCCGCTTACTGGATTCGCCGAGATATGGCGAGCATTACGCGCGGCACTGGCTGGATCTAGTGCGCTATGCGGATACGGACGGTTTCAAGTCCGATGTGTTGAGACCCAATGCCTGGCGCTATCGTGATTACGTGATTGAATCGTTTAACCAGGACAAACCCTATACACGATTCGTCAAAGAACAAATAGCGGGTGACGAGCTGTATCCTGAGGATGACGACGCCAAAAAGGCGACGGGCTATCTGCGCTTATGGCCTTACGAAGACAACCAGCCGGACATGGGCCGGCATTGGGAAGCGACGCTGGATGACATCGCGGATGTATCGGGGGATGCGTTTTTGGGCCTGAGCATGAAGTGCGCCCGTTGTCATGACCACAAGTTCGACCCGATTACCCAGAGAGACTATTACGCTTTTCGCGCGTTTTTTGCGGCCATCTCGCCCTGGGACGATATTCGTTTGGGCGATGAGAAAATGAGGGGCGCCTACCGCGAGCAGAATGCGGCCTGGGAGGCAATAACGGACGGGATCCGTAGCGAGATGGATGTCGTCAAGGCCAAATCCTGGGAGACCCAATGGGCGCTGGCCCGGGGAAAGCTCCCGCCTTATATGCATGAGATTTTGGACAAGACGGACCGCACGCCCTACGAGGAGCAACTGGCGCGCTTCGGACTGAAGATGATCATTCACCGCACGAAGAATGGGTACAAGAACGGCATCAAAGGGGACGGGAAGAAGCGTTGGAAGGAATTAGAGCAGCAACTCGTGTCGTATAAGGAGCACAAGCCCCGGGAATTGGAACGGGTCGCGGCGGTGCGGGACGTGGGGGGTGTCGCGCCGCTGACGTATGTGGGCGGTGCCGAGGGCGATCAGCTTGTGAAGCCGGCGTATCTTTCGATTCTGGCGCACGGAGATGCGAAGATCGATAAGATTGCGAACAATGCCGCGACGACGGGGCGGCGAGCGGCGCTGGCGCGTTGGCTGACGGATGGCGAGAACCCCTTGAGCGTGCGTGTGATCGTCAATCGCTTGTGGCAATGGCATTTTGGCACGGGGATCGTGGCTTCGAGCAATGATTTCGGCATACTGGGGAAGCGGCCGACGCACCCGGAGTTGCTGGACTGGTTGGCGCGGAAATTTGTGGAAGAGGGGTGGAGCCTAAAGGCCATGCATCGCCTGATGATGACATCGGCGGTGTATCGTCAAGATTCGGTGCGCGAGGATGCCGAGGCCGCGGAGGCGATGGATGCGGAGAACGACCTGTTGTGGCGGATGCGCGGGCGCCGGATGGATGCGGAGCAGCTCCGTGACTCGATCCTGTTTGTGAGTGGTGAACTCGAATTTGAGATGGGCGGGCCCGCCGTGCCTGAGGAGAAATCGGCGCGCCGTTCGATTTATGTTCTGAACAAGCGCAATAAGCGCACGACGATGATGAACACGTTTGATACGCCTGATCTGCATAACAGTTGCGCGCAGCGTGACGTCACGACCACGCCGATTCAGGCCTTGGCGTTGCTCAACGGGGAGTGGACAGTTTCGCGTGCGGAGCGATTCGCCGCCCTGGTGCTAAGCGACGAAAAGGCGGGTGTTGAGCGGCGCATCGCAAGGGCGTTTCGCATGGCGCTGGGGCGCATGCCGGCGGATCAAGATATCGTGGAAGTCCGCGCCTTACTAGAGGCAGCTGGATCGGAAGGGAAAGCGCTGCGGAGTGCGTGGGTGGATGTCTGCCATGTCTTGTTGAACACCAATGAGTTTATTTACATCAATTGAGTTAAGGAAATCGCCATGAACGGGAAGTTTCGGAGCGTAACGGGCAATGGGGACCACTACGAGTGCGCCCTGTCACGCCGTGATTTTCTGATGCGTGCCGGGGGCGGGTTTGGGAGTGTCGCGTTGGCGGGGTTGCTGGGCCAAGAGGCGACGGCGGCGACGCGGATGAATCCGCTACGTGCAAAAGCGGGCCACCATAAGGCGACGGCGAAGAGTGTCATCTTCCTGTTCTTACAGGGGGGGCCCAGCCACATTGACATGTTCGATCCGAAGCCGTTATTGAACGAGTTGGCGGGTCAGAAGCTGCCCACGAGTTTTAAGGAGCCGGTGACGGCGATGGGAGAGCAGGGCTCGCCCTTGCTGGGGTCGCCAAGAAAGTGGAAACAGCATGGCGAAAGCGGGCTATGGGTGTCGGACTGGTGCCCGAACATCGCCCGGCATGTGGATGATCTTGCGGTGATTCGTTCGTGTTGGGCGGACGGATTAAACCATGTGGGGTCCGTGTGCCAGATGAATACGGGATCGACGCTGGGGGGCAGACCCTCGTTGGGCGCCTGGTCGATGTACGGTCTGGGGACGGTGAATGAGAATCTGCCCGGGTTTGTGGTGTTGCTCGACAGCAAAAGCATGCCGCATGGCGGTGTGAGGAACTGGGGCACGGGGTTCATGCCCGCGACTTACCAGGGGACGCTGTTTCAAAACGGCCCGGTGCCGATCCCGAATCTGGATCCGCCCGAGGGCGTGAGCGATGCGCGACAGCAGATGAAAATTGATCTTCTGGGCAGCATGAATCGCCGACATGCGCAGGCGCATGGATCTGAGGACGAGCTTGAAGCGCGTATCGCGTCCTATGAACTGGCGTATCGGATGCAGGCCGACGCGCCGGAGGCCGTGGATGTTTCGGGAGAGAGTGAGGCGACCAAAGCGATGTATGGGATGGATCGGGACATCACCGAGCCCTTCGGCCGGCAATGCCTGTTGGCCCGCCGGCTGGTGGAGCGTGGGGTCCGGTTTGTCCAGGTTTATAGCGGAGCCGGGAACAAGTGGGACTCCCATTCAAACCACGAGAAGCAGGCGGGGGATATGTGTGAGGCCATGGACCTGCCCGTCGCGGGTTTGTTAAGCGATCTGAAGCAGCGGGGCTTGCTGGCCGACACGCTGGTGGTCTGGGGGGGTGAATTTGGCCGGACACCAATGAGCGAAAAGGGCAACGGCCGCGATCATAATCCCTTCGGGTTTACCATGTGGATGGCCGGAGGCGGGGTGAAGGGCGGACAGGTCATCGGCTCGACTGACGAGCTGGGGTTGTGGGCCGTGACGGAAAAGGCCCACGTACACGATCTGCACGCTTCCATTTTGCACGCCATGGGCTTGGATCATATGAAGCTTGATTTCAAAGTCGGCGGGCGCCTCGAGCGGCCTACGATTAATACGGGCGATGTCGTGAAGAAGTTGTTTACGGCTTAAGAGCATTTACTGAGGGAAAGCAGTCGGCTCGGTGTCTTGGTAGCCCTCTCCATCGAGTGCCTCCATGAATTTCACCAGAGCCGTGATCTCGTTCTCGCTCAGATCCAATTGCTCAGCGAAGCGGTGATCAATTTGGCGATCAAGATGAGGATTCCGATTGCCTCCCTTAATGTAGAGTTCCATCACCTCGCGCAGCGTCTTTATCGAGCCGTCGTGCATGTAGGGCGCATGCTTGCTGACATCTCGAAGCGAAGGCGTCTTGAACGCACCCCTGTCCGCATCCATCTTTGTGACTCCGTAGCGGCCCTCATCGGCAAATTTCTTGGCCTCGGGGTCCCAACCAATTCCAAGGTTGTGGAACTTGCCATCGGTAAAGTTCTGACCAAGGTGGCAATTGTTGCAAAAGGCGTTACCGAAAAACAATTCGTGACCCTTCTTAACCTCCTGGGAAACAGCGTTCCTATCCCCCCCCTTGCGCCACTTGTCCCAGGGCGAGTTCCCGCTCATGCGGGTGCGCTCATAGTCAGCGATTGCCTTGGTGACCCGCTCGATCGAAATCTCCTCAGTCCCGAAAGCTTCCTTGAAATGCTTTGCATAGCCCCTAATACCGCTGAGCTTCTGGATCACAACATCGTGATTTTCGTTGCCCATCTCGATCGGATTGACCATGGGCCCTCCCGCCTGCTCTTCCAGTGACGCTGCGCGACCATCCCAGAAAAAATGTGGAGAGGCGGTCCATGCCTGATTAAGAAATGACGGGGCTTTGCGATTGCCCTTTTGCCCCCCGATACCCGTAGAAACCGGAGTGTTTTCGGAAAAGGCACTCTTTGGTTGGTGACAGCTAGCGCAGGAAATGGTGTTGTCGGCCGATAGTCGCTTGTCGAAAAAAAGCCAGCGACCGAGGCGCACTCTTTCAGGTGTAGGCGCATCAGGGAATTCAGTCAGCGTCTTATACTTTTCCGTGGTACCAATACCAAGGGGTGGATCGGGAATGGGAACAATCGGATTAGCCGATTCCCATGACGGGATTTGTGCTCTTCCCATCACTGCACCCATCACAATCATCATAGATAAAAGGACAATCCTACGCGGTACGTTCATGTTTTGGTTCCTCCTTATTAATCCAACAAATAGACTGAGATTTCCCATTTACACGCTTAAAAAACATTTCTTCTCCCTACGACATCCATGCGCATACCAAAATTACCTTGATGAATCAAGCACGAACTGTGTCATCATAGAAAAAGGCCTGTACCGATGAATTCGGTACAGGCCCTGAAAATAGTACAAAACAACAACTCTGTTTGGCGCGGCCGGCCATCCTGTACTCGCGGCCGACCACACGGTTTAGTTAACGTCATTGGTGATCAAGATTG
>JADFHU010000837.1 GCA_022567055.1 Planctomycetota bacterium | reverse complement strand
GCCACGGTCGGATCAAGGCAGCGGCTGTTGTACGCCTGGCTGCATCCGGCTGCATCGACGATAAAACAAACATCGCCTGCTTCGCCATTTTTGCCAGGCGAAAAAATGGCTCGCTCTCGGGTCGGCGACGGAGTTTTCCGACAAAGCCTAGATAATTCCTCGGGAACCGTGACGGTTGTCCGCAAAGAAAGAGAGAATCTATGGTTGATCAGCCCCTACGCACCACAGTCATCGGCAGCTATCCCTTCCCCTCCTGGCTGGAGCATGCGGCGCTGCATCTCGGTGCGTTCGGAGCAGATGAGGTTGCCGAGATGCAGGACGATGCCGTCATCGCGGCGATTCACGACCAAGTCGCTGCCGGACTCGACGTGATCACCGATGGGGAACAGACACGTTTCGATTTCAATCTGTCATTCTACGCCTATCTCTCGGGTTTGGGAGAGCAGGAACCCACGCTCCGTAGGTATGGCCCGCCGGCCCACGATCAACGGGGCAGACATCACTTGGTCGGCGAACTCAGCGCCCCCAAGGGCCTGGGCGCTGTAGAGGAGTTTGAGCGGCTCAAGCGACTCGCGCCGGCCGGCCCCGTGCTCAAGGCAAGCGTACCAGGGCCCTATACGCTGAGCGGCCGCATCATTCCGAATGACCAGTACCCCGATCGCTTCGCGGTGACCGAAGCGATCCTGCCCATCGTCCGTAAAGAGTTGGAAGACCTGGTGGCGGCGGGCTGTACGGAGCTGACCGTCGACGAACCCTCCATGAGTTGTTATGCCTACAAGTCCGATACGAAACGGTTTGTGGACATCTTTAATCGTACCGTCGAAACAGTGGCCGGTAAGACCCGCCTGTCCACGCATCTCTGCTTTGGCAATTTCAAGGGCCACGCGGTGAGCAAGCGCCAATACGCACCCATGTTTCCCGATTTTCTGGACATGAAGGTCGATGAGTTTCATCTGGAAATGGCCGGCCGTGAGTTCTCCGAGATCGAGGTGATCGCCCAGATCGCCAAGTCCGCGGATGTCGCGATTGGGATTATCGATGTGAAGAGCTATTTCATTGAACCGGTTGATTTCGTCGCCGAGCGGGTGCGACTCTGCCTCGAGCACGCTCCGGCGGAAAGACTCTCATTTGCCCCAGACTGTGGCCTCAGTCAGACGGCGCGTTGGGCCGCCAAACGCAAGCTGAAGAACATGGTTGAGGGCGTCAAGCTGGTGCGGAAAGAAGCGGGCCTGTGATCAAGCCCATGCAAAGAGACGATGTATTGCTCGCCGATGTCGAGCGGGCGAAGGAAGATGCCGAGGCACTGCATCTGTGGTGGCTCGGACAGAGCGGCTATCTCATTCAATGGCAGGGTCGGCATCTGCTGCTTGATCCCTACCTGTCCGATTCACTCACACTGAAGTACGCGGCAACGCCAAAGCCTCATGTCCGGATGACCGAGTTGGTCGTGGCGCCAGACCGCTTGGATTTCGTCGATGTAGTGACCTCCAGTCACAACCACACCGATCATCTGGATGGAGAGACGCTCATTGCCCTGCTCACGGCCAATCCGACGCTCACGGTCGTCGTGCCGGAGGCCAACCGTCCCTTTGCCGCAGAGCGGCTCCAGGTGGACTCGGCTCGTTTGACGGGCATCGTCTGTGGCAGACCGGAGACGGTGAGTGCGTTTGAGTTCAACGCCGTGCCGGCGGCCCATGAAGAAATTGAAACCGACGACCAGGGGCGTCACAAGTTTATCGGCTTGGTGGTGCGATTTGGCCCCTGGACGATCTACCACAGTGGTGATACGATTCGTTATGAAGGCATGGTCGAACACCTGAGCCAATGGCCGATAGACCTCGCCCTTTTGCCCATCAACGGACACGATCCCGCGCGCGCCGTTGCCGGCAATCTCTCCGGCGAGGAAGCGGCGCGTCTGGCCAAGGAGGCCGGGGTGGGTTTGGTTATCCCCTGTCACTACGACATGTTCGAATTCAACACCGCCTCACCGGATGACTTTGAAGCGGCTTGCAGGCGGGAAGGCCAATCATTCCGCACGTTGAAATGTGGAGAGAGACTGAGGCTGCCCAGCAGGAAGAGCCCAGACTAAGAGCCCTGCA
>JADFHU010000206.1 GCA_022567055.1 Planctomycetota bacterium | reverse complement strand
CGTTCCTCAATCGCGAAAGCCTCAACGTAGGCACACTACGCCTCCGGCTTCGCTCAATCGATCACGACCAAATCCAACCTAAATCTGAGCGGATAATTCGGTAACTTATTGTCGTGCACGTCCTAAGCTCTCGACTCACTGCGGCCCTACTTCTTGGAGCTTTCTAACAGTACCCTTGCCCGAGACCCCGCTTGGAACCGTTGAAACGCGCTGCATGTCACGGTAATATGATCTATTATAGAGCTTGCTGCATAGGAGTGCTATTTACCGAGGCTAAGGGAAATCCCGAACAGCTTATGAGTGATTCAGAAAGAATATTCCGTGAGCAATACCCGGATGCCTTTTTCTTGAATGCAGATGAACCGGATTCCCTTGAGCGTCATCTTAAAGAAGTGGAGTGGATCGGTGCAGACGAGAAGATTACGGGGATCGGACATCCAGGTGAAGGCAATATGAACCTGGTGCTACGTGTAAGGACGAATCAACAGAGCCTAATCATCAAACAGGCGCGTCCGTGGGTAGAAAAGTATCCCCAGATCGCGGCACCGGTGAACCGCGTTGAAGCAGAAGCCAAGTACTATCTCCTTCATCGTCATCATCCCGACCTTAAAAAGCATACCCCAACGCCCTTCGGATATGATGCCGAAAACTTCCTTTTGGCACTTGAAGATCTCGGGGAGAACGCCGATTTCCTGCGACACTACCAGAGAGGCAGTGTCATCACGCACGATGAACTCAATGTGTTGATCAATTACATCAGCCTTTTACACAACACCGACTTTGGTGCGGAAGGCACAAGCTTTCCCGATAACACGGAGCTCAGAACGCTGAATCACGAACATATTTTTAAGTACCCTTATGCCATCGACAATGGCTTTGATTTGGACACTATCCAGAAGGGATTACAGAACGCGTCTATGGCATTCAAAAATGATCATGCCTTAATAGGACGCGTCAAGGAGCTGGGCTCCGTCTACTTAGGAAGCGGTCCATGTTTGCTTCATGGTGACTACTATCCCGGAAGCTGGCTTTCTACCGAAGACGGGATCAGAATAATCGACCCGGAGTTCGCTCATTTCGGTCGCCCTGAATTCGACGTCGGCGTGATGCTGGGACACATGAAAATGGCGCAGATGCCGAACGACATGCTCAAAGCAATGACCGATGGATATCAACGACCCAAGGGATTTGATGATGATCTGGCGGTCGCGTTCTGTGGTGTTGAGATACTCCGGCGAATAATCGGACTGGCACAACTTCCACTTGATTTGACGCTTGAAGAGAGAAGAGATCTTCTGGAACAAAGCCGCAATATGATCTTACATCCTATTGAGTGTGGCTTACCCCAATGAAACTCAGTCAAGCTTCACTATGAGGGATGCGTCGCGTTCCTTGGGTAGCCCCGTTAGCAAAGCAACCCACTCCTGGAGGGATTGCTGATAATCTACTCTTAAGCGATCCGTGACTTGTTCGCGCATCCGTGCAGGAAAAACAGCCGGACCGTGCAAGGCCCCGGCGAAGGCACCGATGAGTTGGGCAGCAGAATCGGTATCGTGGCCAAAATCGAGGGCGAGGTGCAGTGAGGCGAGTGGATCGAAATCGCACATTTCTAGAATGGCAAATGAAACTGCGATGAGAAAGTGGGCGTCCCACCAATAATGAGGCAATGCCTCAGTCTCCAGTATTTTGAAGAGACGATTGGGACTCTTGCCGGCGCGCTCGGCAGCACTATGGGCAAATTCCAGCCAGCGTGAAATCGGTCGCTGCACCCAGGGGACTTGATGGTAGCGATAAGGATCGACACGCTTCATGGTTTGCAGGATTTGCTGCCAAGCTGCGTGAATGTCACCGTGATCGATCTCTGTACTGAGTGCCTGGGCCAGGCCGGCCACCAGGGCTGCGTTGAGATCTCTGGCAGTACCGTTATCGATGAAGCCAAGTTGATACGCCGCGCGGTAGGCAAGGTCGGGCCGGCCGGGGTACAGCGCGGCCAGGGGCAGCAAGGCCATTTGACCGGCACAGGTCGGCACGCCGCCCCACATGCGTTCCGGCGGCAGGGCGACGTCCGGGTCGCGTTCGCCCAGAATCCACCGGGCGGACTTGACAAACTCGCTCAGGCTCTCTTGGCACAGCCCTTCATAGTGTCCCTGAGAGCGCACCGCAGGGGTGTTGACAAAGTCGACGTACTGGCGGGCAAAATCGCGACGCGTGATGGGGAAGCGATCGTGCTGCTTGGCATAGCGCAGGGTATTGAGGAGAATGATCTTCTGCCGGGAATCGTCCGTGAGGGTGCCCGCGGGGGCGCGAGCCGTCCAGTGGGCATAGGGCTCGGGATCAGGGCGTAGTTCAGCATAGGAAAGCAGGGGGAAGGAATGCGCTAAGGTCTTGATTTCTGCATGCGTGAGTATTCGGTCTTGCGGCCAGGACCGGGTTGCCGGCATGACATGGACGACTTGCTGTGGCGTCTTGAATTCAACTGGCCCACCGGCGGCATCTCCCAACAGGGTGCCAATCAGCATGCCTTCAATCCGCGTATTGCGATGGTTGGCTTGGGGGACCGGAGCCGACTGAATATCCGTTGCAAAAAATATCGCAATCAACATAAGAAGGACGGATGGCGTGACACGCCTCACGGTACCCGTATACCTTAACCTGGCGTTCACCATGCCCTTCCTCCCCAATCCGTACTCAAAAAACGTCGTGGCGACTTTCATGGTTCCGACTGTATCACCCGAAAAGAGGCATTGAAAGGGAAAAAAACTTCGAGGCCTCCGTTGAATGCAGTACTCTCCCAGGACGGACAGTTGCACTGCTGGTGGGGTGGGATACGAGCGCAGGTTGGCACGGCAAGCGTAAGTTGAAAGTTGATTCTGCTGAAGAACCATTAAAATCGGCAAAACACCCTCATTTTTGATAGCGCCAATACGTGTCACAAGGGGTTTTTCAGCAGAATCGAAAGTTTAGGCACGGCCCGACAGCTTCCCCGTCGTTCAAACCGTATTCCTGTGGCGCGGGCGGTGACGGCCGGGCCCTCCGGTAGGCGACCCAGAATACTCTGAATGCCATGATTCCACCACCAGCTCCTGCATGCCGTTTCTCTTGTGGCGCTGAGCTGGTTCGCGATGATGGCCGTCCACGAATTCGGACATGTAGCGGACAGGTAGCGCTCATGGCAGAACACTAAAGATCCTTGATTAGCTCGTCGCCCAGCTGCCGAATCCACTCGCGTAGCAACTCGACAGCTCGCCGGTCGACTCGCGAGGTGGCCAGCTGTGGCATTTGCCCCGCGCCACGCATCGACACCCGATGCAGCAGAATCGATCGCTCAGGCGCGCCCGCCGCCACGATGCGAGCATCTTCGATGTCAAACTTGTGGTGCAGCGGCCTTTCGTCGAGCAGCTTCATGCCTGCCAACGGTCTGGTGAATTCAAGATCAATCTGTGCATTCCCGCCTCCCGCACCAATGTGACATTGGGCACAGTTCGCATGCAAGTATGACCGCGCCCGCAGAGCAACGTCGTTTTCTTTGTCGTAGGGGTTCACTAACCGTGGGAATGCAGCCGACCAGTGCGTCGATAACTTCGAGGGCAGCGATCGCTCCTCGCCGGTGGTAAGCTCCTGCAATCGATCTGCCACTTCTCTGTCATCTAACCCGGCTTCCTTCAACGCCTCGCGCACCTTGCCTTTCACCTTCCCCGACCAGTTAACGCCGAGTACGCCCAGATAGTCGAGCACTTCCAATTGGTTTGCGGTAACCGATCCATGGTCGTGGTCCTTGTTCATCTGCAACGTCGTCTGGCCAAGGACATAGTTCGCCGCTCGGCTGTGACAGACCATGCATTCGGTGCGACTGGGAAAACGCCACTTGAGTGACTCGGTCTTGCCGCCGGCCGAACTGCCCTCGAACGATCGGTCCAGGCCGTCCTCGGCGACCAGCGTGGCTTCCGTCTGTTCGTCATTCCAGGCGTACGAATAACCGACCCATTCGCCCTGTTGTTTCGTTAACAGGCGAGTTTCGATCCAGCGCCGACGGCCATCTTCATCCGACTCGGACGGGTGCGCAAATGACTTGACCAGCACCGTCTCGTCCGGAAAATCCCAGCCGCGTTGCGACATGCCGATCTTGGCGGGTTTCTTGTCGTCTCCTGCGCCGGTCGTGGGAGGGAGATAGAGGTAACGCTCTTTGTAAGCTCCGTCCGACCACAACGGCGAGTTGACGGAGTACGGGATCAAACCGGGCGCCACTTGGTGGCCGGCCACGTCGGCGAACAGTCCGGTCTCGCTCAACTTGCGGGGGAACTGATCGGACGTGTCCGGCGTCTCGTTCGCCTGGAGCGTAAAAAAACCACCCTGCTTGCCGCCGCGATAGTCGGCGATCAACAACTCGCCGTCTCCGTCCAGTCCAAACGCCGTGATGGCAAGCGTCGAATCCGCGAGTTCCTTGTGCCACAGCACTTTACGTCCTACGACTTTGGCGCCCCAGATCTTGCCCGTCGAATAGTCACCATAGATGTAAGCGCCGTGCAGGTCGGGCAGTTTCTTTCCGTAATAGACAACGCCGCCCGTCATGGACCGAGCTTCGGAGTGCGGATGATCAAAGATCGGTTTCGAAACCGGCGTCGGTCCCAGCTGGCGATTGGCGTAGAAGATCTGGCCGCCTTCGTAAACACTCCAGCCGTAATTCGCGCCGCGCTCGACGAGATAGATCTGCTCCCACAGATCCTGTCCGTTGTTGCCAACCCAAACGTGACCGGTCTTCGGGTCGACCGTCATGCGCCACGGATTTCGCAGGCCATAAGCCCATGTTTCCCCGCGCGCTCCCTCCATCTCAACGAATGGATTGTCTTTCGGTATCGAATACGCGCGGCCATCGTCCGGATGATCGACATCAATCCGCAGCACCTTCGCCAACAAGTGGTCGAGCCCTTGCCCCGTCAGGTTCGTATCCGAATCACTGGTCCCATCGCCCGAGGTGATGTAAAGCATTCCATCCAAGCCAAAAGCCACGGCTGCACCATTGTGACCGTTCGACTCCCACTCGATGATCAACTTTGCCGAATCTGGATCGAACCGAAAGGGCGCTTCGCGCTGGATCGTGTAGCGTGTGACATAGCACACTTTCCCCGCTTTGGCGTCGGCATCCGGTCGGTCGGCCCCGATGAAGATGTAACCATTCTCAGCAAACTGAGGATGAAACGTGATGCTGTAGGCGAGTCCCTTTTCGAAATCGAGCAAGGTCTCGAAGTCTCCGCTCGCCGGATCGTCGGTCGTGCGGCGAAGCTTGGCCGAACCGTCCTGATCGAGAAACAGCAGTCGCTGACTGCCCGGCTCACTGGCAACCTCGATCAAGTTCGATAATTCGAGTTTGGGGAAGACTCGAGTCACGCGATACGGCGGCGCTGGATCAGGCGATCCGATGACGTGAGACGTTACCGTTTTCCATGATGCCTTAAGATCTTCCAGAGGATGGGACGCCATGTCCTCGCGTTCTTCCGCGCTTGCAGGCGGAACAAGGACGGCCCACGACAGCAAAGCCGCAAAGCATAGGTTTCTGATCACCGCATACTCCATTGGTTATTCGTGTCCGCGACTGATAGGAAATTTGATTTACTGATTCTTAAACCATAGAAATGTTTATACCCCCGAGGGAAAGGCAGATCAAAGGGAAAACAGCCCCAGGACCGCCATGGCGGTCCTGGGGCTGTTTTCTGTAGGTCGCATCCGATGCATTTGAGCCCAAATATCAGGAAGGAACCTCCGATGATGGCCCGAAATCCGGTCTCAACCGTAGTCTGAGCCTGCACCGATTCTGTGCCGATAGGATTCGGTGTTTACTAAAATGGCCAGGTTGGTATCAATATCCTCGTAGGTGGATTCTTGGGTCTGAACGGCTCCTGGGGATGCAATCTGCCTGTCGGAGAAGCAGAGACCCATCCACGAAGTAGTGAGTGCCCCTTACTAGAATCTTCCTGAGTGCTCTCGGTCGACTCATGCTCCCGACGAACTGAAGTTCTGCTAGCGCGATGGCTACAACAACGAGCCGGCGTATTCGGACACGAAGAGCTCCGGCATTCCACCGGTGTGCCAAAAGAGAACCGTCTCTTCCTTTCGAAAGAACCCTTTTTTCGTCAGCTCCACCAAGCCGCCGAAAGCGCGGCCCGTATAAACAGGATCGAGCAGCAGCCCCTCGGTCTCCGCTACCATTCGAATCGTTTTCCGCTCAAGGTCACCCATCACCCCATAGCCCCCTCCGAGAAAATCACTGTTGACTTCAAAATCGTCCGGCTTGAACCGCTCGGATAGATTCAGATGCCTGGCCGTCGTGTTCGCAATTGGAGTTAGCCGCTGCTTTGTCTCATCGGCCGGCTCGCCGACACCGATGCCGAGGATCTTGCCAGCGAAACCCAAGGAACGTGCGCCGACGGCCAGACCCGACTGTGTCCCTCCGGAACCCGTCGGCACGACGATCCAGTCCACGTTGTCGCTGCGCTGTTTGAGCTGGTCGGACAGTTCCTCCATGGCCGCGACATAGCCGGTCGCACCAACGGCATTGCTTCCGCCAATCGGAATCACGTATGGCCTTCTGCCTGCCGCTCGTAGCGTTTTGGCCACGTCCTCCAATGTCTGTTCGCCAAAGCGCACCTCGGCGCCCAGTAATCTGTCGAGCAGAAGATTGCCCTCGGACGTACCACCCGGGTTCTTGCCCCCTAGCAGAAGCACGCAGCGCAAACCGATTCGAGCAGCCGCGGCCGCCGTCTGCCGACAGTGGTTGGACTGTATTGAACCGCTCGTTACCAAAGTGTCGGCTCCCTCGGCGTTTGCCTGTGCGACAAGGAACTCGAGCTTGCGCACCTTGTTTCCCCCGAGGGCCAACCCAGTCTGGTCGTCACGCTTGACAAGCAGCCGCGGACCACCAAGGCGCTTTGTCAGGCGTGGCAATTCTTCCAACGGCGTCGGCAGGTGAGCCAGGTCCACGCGAGGCTTGGAAAGCGTGAGCGGATGATCCTGTTGGCCCTCCGCGCTTACAGCGAGTCCGGCCATGCCGAGCACGGACGCACTCGGCGCCAACGCAGCCGTGTGCAGAAACGCACGTCTCTTGAACTTTGGATGCAGATTTGCGTCTGACGGAATCATCTCGGTTCTCCGAAGTTGTTGATCCTTCTCTGTCCCAGTGGCTCGTTTCCGTTCAATTCCGCGATGCCATGAGCGAAGGAGTCTTTATTCTGAGCATGCTCGCGACGTTGTCGCACCGAATCAACTACCACGCCGCCGACGTGAAGACAAGAATCAACAGACCAAACTTGCCTACCAAGAACCCTTCGATTGATGGGGCCGATTCTCCTCGAAAATAGATCCGAACGCAAGGCATCGCCCCAAATTGATGGACGGAACCGTTTCTCAGGACGATCTGCGCGTACCGGCAAAACGTGTCTCGAACTGCTGAAACCGGCATTTCAATCAACTCTCCCTCCCTCGGGCTGAGGGGCCTTGGGGATCATCAGGCTTTGTATTTTGCACTCCTGAGTTGGTGACAGCAAAATAAAAAGCCTCCTTTTGCTCTTTCTTTTCTGCGTTTGTGGTCGGACACAATGGAAGATTGATCAGGCCTTGTCGACTGGACCGGCGGCGGTGAGCAAGCAACTGAGTGTGTTGGACGGGACGCTCTACCAGGACAGACAGTTGCAGTTTTGTTGGAATGAGATTGAACGCAGGGTGGAAAGGCGAGTGTAAGAGTAAGAGTTAAGACGCGCCCCCGCCAGGACCCGCTCTCCCGGCCGGGTGAATACGTCAATGGCCTTCTTCCGAAATAGTGAGTGTCCCTTATTAGATTTCCACGCCAGATGGGGTGACCAAGCATTGTATGAAGCCGTTTCAGTGTGTGCGCTTTTTAATTACATGAACCGTCTGGTGGAAGGACTTGGCATCAAAGCCGGACCGGACTACTTCAAAGTCTCCTCTCAGCGCCTCGCCGAGCATGGCTACGGTGGTCTTATAAAGCTCATTAAGCAAGGTTAGGCAGCGGTAGTGCCAAGAAGTCGTCGATTCCCATTATTGGCCAGATAACTAACTGGGAGAAACCAAGGAAGCCAAGGGGCCGAGGGAAGCCTGGGGCAACCTGGTCTTGCGCAGCGACGAGAACCTGAAATGCATAAAGAAGATGATTTGAGCAAGAGGTAGTCCGAAGGTGCGAGATACACGACACGGAAAGCCAGAGTTGAACGTTGAGTCGCGGCTCTACGGTTACCCCTGTGGTTCCCACCTTCTGGTTTCCCCAGAATCGTCTCTAATCTGGACAGTTGACGGTCGTACTGCGGGTGACTATCGTGGAGGTAATTGCAGCAGCGACAAAAGGAAGGCGGTAGAACCTTTCATGGACAGCAGTCCGAGAAGCCTCTACGTGATGGATCCTTCTGACTTCTGATGC
>JADFHU010000205.1 GCA_022567055.1 Planctomycetota bacterium | reverse complement strand
TCATCGCATCCTTCGAGGTCTCCCCTTTCCCGTCGCGCCTTTCTGCGAGGCGCCGCTGGCGTTTCCCTGACCCTGCCTTGGCTCGAATCGGTGCCGCTGCGGGGTGCCGATGTCGCAAGACCCTTGTCAAACGGTGGATCGGAAAAACCGCCGGTGCGATTCGCCTGCCTCTATTTTTCCAATGGCGTCGAGCCCATTCATTGGTGGGCCAAGAAGAGGGGAGAGAAAACGGAAGTCGGTCCCGGACTGCAGCCCGTGCAGCCCTACCTCGATGACATCATCTTTCTGCGGGGCCTGTATAACGAGCAGGCCGCGCTCCATCAAAGCGTGCACCTTGGGCGCATTCCCAATCTTCTCTCGGGCGCCTGGGTCAGCACGCGGCAAAGCGATATCCGGGTCGGCAGGACCATGGATCAAGTGCTGGCTCAGCAGATCGGCGACCAGACGCCCGTTCCCAGTCTCATCCTGGGGATCGAGCCGACGGAGCTTCGTCTCGAGGATGGACTGTCCATGCTTTACGGTTCCTGCATCTCCTGGGCCTCCGAGACCAAGCCCGCGATGAAGGAGATCTATCCGGCGCGGGTCTTCGACCTGCTGGTAGGCGACGGCACCGGACGCCGGCTCGACCGCAGCATCCTGGACGAGGTTTTGAGGGATGCCAAGGATTTGCGCGGCAAGATCGCCACGGGCGACCAGCGGAAACTCGACGATTATCTGGAATCGATTCGCGACGTCGAGAAACGGATCGAGCATGCATCGCGCGAAGAGCGACTGGAGGGTTGGCGCCCCTCGCTGACCCGCCCCAACATGGCCCGCCCCGCGGATAAACTGCCTCAGAATATCCCGGAACATATGAAGTTGATGCTGGACCTCATCGTCCTCGCCTTCCAGATGGACAAGACGCGTGTTGTCACCTGCATGTTGAACAACGATCTCTCGCAGATGAATTTCGGTTTTCTGGAAGGGGTCCGAGGCAGCCTCCATCTCGATCTGACGCACAACGGCCGCGACCCCGAACTCGAAGCGATGTACCTGAAGACGAATCAGTTCCACACGCAGCAGTTCGCCTACCTCATCGACCGTATGAAGCAAATCGACGAAGGGGCAGGCTCGCTCTTGGACAATTCCATGCTGCTCTTCTGCTCAAACCTCTTCGACGGCGACCGCCATCAGGCCGATCACATGCCCATGTTGCTCGCCGGACGAGGCGGAGGAACCCTGAAAACGGGACGCATCCTAGACTACATGGATAAAGGCGACGACAACCGCCGCGCCTGCAGCCTCTATCTCTCGCTCATGGATCGAATGGGAGTGAACTTACCGCAATTCGGTGACGCCGACCGACGCCTGGTCGAGCTTTAAGGTGCGGATATCTTACGTGCAGGCTCCGAACGCAATTGCGAAGGCAACCCAAGTCAAGCACTGCTTCTGCTCCGTGATTTCGAAAGGGGCTAATGGACTGATGGTGGTTTATGATACTATGCGTGCAGCCGAATTCGAGATCTAAGGACACCAATCATGAAGACTGGATTACCACGAGACTTGCTACGGATAGTATTGATGATCGTCGTGGGCGTGGCAGGAATCGCCTCGGCGGCTGATAAGACCGGTGCTCGGGTCGCTCCCCTAACCCTGGAACTCGGGCCTTATGTTCGATATATCACGCCGACGAGTGCCGAGGTCCATTGGCGCACACGCCAGGCGTGCCCATCCGTTGTCGAGTATGGGCGGGCGGGACCCGGTGCAAAGCATTCACCGAGCATCGAATTGTCGCTGCAGCACCAGGGTGAAAACCAGCGGCGCATGACGGATCCCAGGCCCAAGAAGCTCCATGTCATGACGCTCACCGGCCTGCTGCCCCACGAGGTGTATGCCTACCGGGTGGGGAGTGACGCCCAGGGACAAGGATGGCTGACACCCGTGTATGAATTGGATACCGCTTTGAATTACGCGGTGCCCCCATTGCAGGCTGAGGGGACTCCCTTTGCGAATGACACGCTAAATCCCCAGGTGCAGGCATTGGCCCACCAGATCCTCGCTAAGACCGGTCTAAGTAAGGGCTACTGTCTCGTGTGGGGAATCGCCGACGGGCAGTTGGCCTATGAATTGGCCCGCAACAGCCAATTGATCGTCGTTGGCGTGGATGCCGATAGGGACCGCGTCTCAAGGGTGAGAAACATCTTGTATCAGGCAGGCGTGTACGGCGAACGCATCACCCTGCATCATGTCTCCAGTTGGGCAGACGTTCCTTTTCCCAGTCACTTTGCCAATTTGATCGTCTCCGAACGTGCCTTCGCGAATGAAGGCTGTCCCGGCGATGCCCGTGACATGGTTCGGCTGCTGCAACCGAAGTACGGGACCGCGGTGTTGAGCCGCCGGACCCAGGAGGTAGACCGAATTGGATCTTGGCTGGAAGCCGCGTCGCTTGATTTTCGGAAAGAACAGGACGCCAAGTTTGTCCACTACCGATTCACGAAGCCGCCGCTGCCGGGTACCGGTTCCTGGACCCACCAATATGGCGATGCAGGCAACAGTGCCAATAGTCATGAGAGTCTGAACGGCGTTTCGGCGACGGGTGAGTTGCAGGTCCAGTGGCTGGGTCACCCGGGGGCCGATTTCGGCATTGATCGCAACCCGCGTATGCCCGCCCCCCTCGCAGTCAGCGGCAAACTCTTCCACCAGGGCATGAATCGCATGGTGGCCATCGATTCCTACAATGGCACGATTCTCTGGTCCTTGGAGATTCCAGATTTGCGGAGGGTCAACTTACCCAGAGATGCCAGCAACTGGTGCGCAGATTCGTTGTCCCTCTATGTTGCAGTTAAAGACAGATGCTGGGTGCTCGACCACGACCACGGAGACCTCAGACACGTTTTTGCTGTCCCACCAGGCCAAACGGGTGAGGCCTACGACTGGGGCTACGTGGCGCGGGCGGGCGAGGTATTATTGGGTAGTCAAGTCAAGCCCGGCATGGCCTATACCGGCTTTTGGGGCAAGTTGACCTGGTACGACAAGGCACGTGGCGCGGGGGCCGGGAAAGTCTGCAGTGATGGGCTCTTTGGCTATGATGTCGCTTCCAAGAGCCTGCTTTGGCAATACCAGAGAGGCGTCATCATTAATACCACCATTGCGGCGCTAGAGAATCGATGCTATTTCATCGAGTCCCGAAACAGCGCGCTAAGTCGACAGAAAGACCGCCGGCTGAATGATCCCGATCTTTGGGCCGACCAATTCCTCGTGTCTCTCGACACCCAGACTGGAGCGATCCAGTGGGAAGTCCCTATTGATACGGCTGATGGAACAATCGTCTTTTTTCTCTCCTGTACAGACCGAACGATCGTGGTTGCCTCCTCGGCTGAGGGAAAGTACCACCTCTATGGATTCGAAGTCGCCACGGGAAAAATGGCGTGGCAGCAAGCCCACAAGTGGACCAGCGACAACCACAGTGGGCATATGCAGCATCCGGTTCTCTTCGACAAGCGGGTCTACCTGGAGCCCTGCGGATATGATCTCCTTTCGGGTGAATTGCTCACTTCCAGTGTGGGTAGACACGAAGGGTGTGCGACTTACTGTGGCGTCGGCAATGCCCTACTCTATCGTGGCGAGTCGCGCCGAATCTCCCTTTGGGATATGGAGGAGAACAAGGTCTCTAGCTGGTACAACCTGCGTCCCAGTTGTTGGCTCAGTACCATTGCCGCGGACGGGATGGTGCTCTTACCTGAAGGCGGTGGAGGCTGTAGCTGTGGCAATTGGCTGGAGACGTCCCTGGCCTTGTTACCTGTGAGCTCTGTTGGGTCTGCCCAACAGAAGCAGTAGGAGATCGGTTCTGATCATGAGTCGTTGGATGAAGCTATTTGATGTCGTCGCGAAAGCGCTAGCGTGTGTCCTGTTGGTCAGTCTCACACATCCCCTCCTGGGGGAAGACTGGCCTACCTACCAGCACGACAACCGAAGGAGTGGTGTTACTGGCGAACAACTCGGGTTTCCCTTGCAGCGAATCTGGCAGACTCGTCCCGTCGCCCCCAAAACAGCCTGGTCCGGTCCCGCCAAATGGGATTCCTATGCCAACATTGTGGATCTTAAGTCCATGCGCAATTTCGATCCGGTGTTCTATACCACGGCCGCGCAAGGCTACGCCTATTATGGCAGCTCGAGCGACGATGCCGTTCATTGCCTGGAACTCGAGACGGGGCACGAGGCATGGGTCTTCTTTACCAACGGTCCTGTTCGGCTGCCTCCTACCTTCCACCAGGGCAATTTGTTGTTTGGCTCTGATGACGGTTGTGTCTACTCTATCGATGCCCGCTCCGGGCAACAGAACTGGAAGGTCCACACGTCAGAATCGCGACGTAAGGTCCCCAACAACGGCAAGCTGATTTCTATGTGGCCCTGTCGCACAGGCGTGCTGGTTCAGGGGAACATAGCCTATTGTGCCGGCTCCTTGCTGCCCTGGAAAAGCACCTATCTGTTTGGGCTGGATGTGGGCACGGGCACCTGGCAGGGTAGCGGTCAGTATAAAAGGACCTATGAGCAGATGACCGCTCAGGGAGCCATGTTTGCCTCCGCTGAGCATCTCTACCTATCACAGGGCCGCCAAGCACCCTTGATGTTCGATCTGCGAACCGGGGACCTGCTCCAGACGGTGGGAAGCTCAGGGTCTGGCGGCGTGTATGGCCTGCTGGCCGATGATTCAACCTTCGTGCATGGACAGGGTCAGAAACGTGGGTCTGAGGGAGAGATACGTTTCTTTTCCGGGAAAACCCATGATCAGTTGTTGTCCTATCCCCTGGCAACCTCCATCGTGGTCAGCGGCAATAGGATTTACGTCCATGCCGATCGCGTCCTTCGGGCGATTGTGCGAGATGAGTACATGCAGCTCCAGGCAGGAAAGACGCAGGCGCAAACGGATTTGAGGGCAGATAAAAAGAAAAAGAAGCAACTCGAATCGAATGCGTCCCAGCAAGACCAGGTGGCGGAGCTTGAACAACGGATACAAGCCAACACCGAGAAGATCAAACGCATTGACCGGAAAGTGCCGTCCTGCTTCTTGTGGACCGTCAACAGTGATTGCCCCCTGTCACTCATTCTGGCGGGAAGGACCTTGATTGCTGGAGGCCAGGACCGGGTTGCTGCCTATGACACACAGACGGGCCGAGAAACCTGGACGACCCGAGTGTCCGGCAGGGCGTATGGCTTGACGGCATCACAGGGGTGCCTGATTGTCAGTACGGATAGGGGTCAGATTAGCTGTTTTGGTCAGTAAAGGAATGAATAGGCCTTTGGAGGAGTGGGGTCACTGGAAATTGGAACGTTTCAGTGGCTACGTCGATTACCAAAAGACCGTTGAACTCGGTCACCATCAAGGCCGAGTCATACTGGACCTCGGCGAAGTACATCATCTCGCTCATGTCTGGATCAATGGCGTCGACGTGGGTAGCCGGCTCTGGCCGCCGTTCGAGTTCGAAATCACCCGTTATCTGCAAACCGGCAGCAACACCGTTAGAGTCAGAGTGGGCAACCTGACCAACAATAACTACGGTCAGAACGTCAAATCCGGTCTGTTCGGGCCGGTTCGTATCATACTTGAAGAGCCGGGCGAAGCCAGATCGAATCCTCCGACAGGCTCCTGGATTGATCTTGCACGTCTTGAATCTCATAGATAGCATGGGGCATTGGCTTTGCCAGCGGTTGGCTGTTCTCATGCGACCTTGGTGTGAATAGACCGACCAACCGGGAGGCAAAACATCAACAAACTCTAAAGGAGACGGCAAATGGTCAGCAAAAAAGGATACCAGTCTCGTGTGGGTTGTATGTTCTTGGTTCTTGTCAGTGCCGCTTGGGGGGCGGATGATCCCGCGGTGAAATTCCGGGCTACCCTAGACAGGCTCGATATCAAACGAGATATCTGCGTGGTCCTAGGAATGCCGCCGACGGAACTGCGGCCTTCCCTGCTCGAATTCATCCTCGAGAGAGAGTTGACCGTCTATTTCCAGTCACCCGATAGGGATGAAACAACGACCCTGCGCAGAGCAGCCGACAGGCGGGGGCTTCTCGGCACACGTATTTTCGTTGAAGAGGGAGATTGGAAGTCCATTGGCCTGGCCACCAACCTTGCCGGCTTGGTGCTGGTTTCGGCATCTGCCCAGGACAGAGTCACAGACGAAGAACTGCTGCGCGTGGTGCACCCCGGCGGCAAGGTCATTACGGGTCTCAGAGAGATCACCAAGGCGCGGCCAAGCGATACCGACAGTTGGAGCCATCCGCATCATGGCCCGGACAACAATCCCCAGTCCACCGATCAGCGGGCGCGCGCGCCCTACCTGACGCAGTTTCTGGCCGACCCGCTGTTCTGTCCCATGCCGGAAGTCTCGGTGGCCGCCGGAGGGAGGGTCTTTCGGGCCTTCGGACACATTGCCCACAAGGCCAATCAGAACGCCATGCTGAATACCTTGATAGGTGTCAACGCGTACAACGGCATGATCCTCTGGCAGCGCGAACTGCAGGAGGGATTCATGATTCATCGCAACACCATGATCGCGACGCCGGATACCCTATATATGGCGGACGCGGAATCTTGTAAGCTGATCGACACGGCAACCGGCAAGATCAAGAGCAGCATCGTCATTCCAGCGGGGGTTGCCGACGGATCGGTGTGGAAGTGGATGGCCATGGAAGAGGGTATACTTTATGCCCTGATTGGAGGGAATGAAGCCTCTATTGAAACGCAGCCCTCGAACAGACCGGGCTTGGGCCACTGGCCCTGGGGCATGTGGCAGGGGCACGACTACAAAGATCCCCAGACAAACTTCGGATCTGGACGCACCTTCGTCGCCGTCGATCCCGGTACCGGCAAGATTCTCTGGAAGTACACCACTGAAGACTATTGGGACAGCCGCGGCGTCTGCATGAAGAATGGCCGGATCTACTGCTACAGTCCCGAAAAACACCTTGCCTGTCTAGACACGGCAAAGCGAGAGTTGGTCTGGCAAAACTCTGATGCCGATCTCCTCGAGGCGATTGGCAAGCATGGACGCGCCCAACACTATTTCACCGGCTACGCCACAACCGCCTACATGAAATGTAACGATGACTACATCTTTTTCGCCGGCCCGCAACGCGAACAGCTTGTGGTGGCCAGCGCGGAGAATGGGTGCCTCCTCTGGCAGAAGCCGGGAGGCAATCTTCAGTTGGTGCTGAGGGAAGATGGATTATACGCGGCGGGCCCCAAGGGGACGGGCGCCAAATACGCCTATGAAAGCGGAGAGGTACTGGCCCAACTGCCCAATCGACGCGCCTGCACCCGGGCGACTGGGAGTATCGACAGCATCTTCTTCAGAACGCCGGGCGGGACCGTACGCGTCGATACGGCTTCCAACACGGCACAGCACATCGCGCCGATGCGTCCTCCCTGCCAGGACGGCGTGATCATTTCCGACGGACACCTCTACTGGGGTCCCTGGATGTGTGGTTGCCAGTTGTCTCTCTACGGACACATTGCCCTGGCCCCCGCGGGGGATTTCGATTTTCGACCGGCCGTGGACGATGCCAGACTGGAGAGGGGCCCAGGTGACGTCGAATCGGTAGCAGATTTCAACATCGACGCCACAGATTGGACCACCTATCTGGGCAACAACCAACGCATGCCCCAGACAGGTGTCACCATACCGAGCCATGTGGAACTGAAGTGGCAAGTTGATTCGTCTACGGCGCTGCTCACTGCCCCGGTGGTGGCTGGCAATACGGTATTTGTCTGCGACCGCAAGGGTGTGGTCCAGGCGATCGATGCCCAGGGGCAAGAGATATGGAAGACCTTTACCGGTGGGGCGATTTACTTTCCGCCGGTTGTCGCACAGGGGCGGGTGTATGTCGGCTCCGCAGACGGGTGGGTGTATGCATTGGAGGCCAAAACGGGGAGACGCCTGTGGCGTTTTAGGGTCGGCCCTTCGGGGCGTCGGATTCCCGTGTATGGAAAACTCATCTCCACCTGGCCGGTAGCGGGGGGCGTGGTCGTTCAGGATGGCGTGGTTTTCGCTGCCGCGGGCATTGCCCATTACGACGGCACCTATGTCGTAGCTCTGGATGCAGTGACAGGGAAGGTCAAGTGGTACAATGACACATCGGGGACCCTGTCCGAAAAGGTCAACAGTGGCGTCAGTCTGCAGGGCCACCTGTGGATCCAAGATAACGAGTTGCGTTTTACCGGGGGCGGCGTCTATCAAACGGCCCGCTATGCCTTGGACACGGGCGAGTGTCTCAACACGCCCCACGAGGGACTCAACTCCAAACATCCCACGTCCTTTTATGCCTATTTCCCCGAGTATGGGCAGTATCCGTCACTCCACCATGGATACCCCGACGGCAAGCTCCTACAGTACAATCCGAGCTACGAGGGGAGCCGGCATCCCACCCTGGCGCTTAAGGGACCGATCCTCAAACCCCCAGCCGCGAACAA
>JADFHU010000204.1 GCA_022567055.1 Planctomycetota bacterium | reverse complement strand
CTCCGCACGAAACCCATGGCGAAAGAAATGCCACTCTCTTCGGAATAGCCGATCGCCGCCGACGTTCCGGAGTCGGGCACCGGTATGACAATGTCCGCCTCCGCGGGATGTTCACGTGCCAACTGCCGTCCCAACTTTTTTCGCACAGCATGAACGCTTTCGCCAAAGAGCGTGGAATTCTGCTTGGCAAAGTAGACGTGTTCGAAGATACAGTGGGCCGGCGTGACGGTCCCGCGGGGCACAAAAAACCGACTGCTCAGGCCTCGCTCGTCGAGTGTCACGATTTCACCCGGCTCGACCTCTCGAACAAAAGTACCCCCCACCGCATCGATGGCGCAGGTTTCACTGGCGACCATATACTCGCCTTCTTGGGTCTGACCTATGCACAGAGGGCGAATGCCGTAGGGGTCCCGAGCGGCCTCAATCCGATCCTGGAACAGAAAGAGCAACGAGTAGGCGCCCTGCAGGTGGTTAAAGACATGCGAGATGGGATCCGTCTTATCGACGTGGGAGGGCTTGGCCAACAGGTGAATAATCACTTCCGTGTCATTGGTGGATCGGAAGATGCTGCCATAGGCCTCGTACTCGTCGCGAAGTAGCGCGGCATTGATGAGATTGCCGTTGTGCGCCACGGCCACTTGCCCACGAGAATACTCCGCCAGCATGGGCTGACTATTGGCGGCCTTGTCCGCGCCTGTGGTAGAATAGCGAACATGCCCGATGGCTATTCGGTTGGCCAGTCGCTCAAGCACGCCCGAACCGTCCCGAAAGACCCGAGACACCGTACCCTGGCCTTTGAAACAGTGGATCAGCTTCCCGTCCGAAGAGGCAATTCCGGCTGCCTCCTGTCCCCGATGCTGAAGACTATACAGGCCTACGTAGGTCTTCTGCACGCAATCCTCAGCCCCATATATGCCAAAAAGACCACAGTTCTCTTTTTTCTCAGGGGTCGATTCAGACATTCGGCTCTCTTTGGGACCGGCAAGAAATAACTTGGACCCCAAATTGTCCAACTTATTAATTGCCGAACCCTTAACGTGTAAAAGAATGACCTCTTAGATCGAGGCTAGCCACACCTTGACGTCCTGTCGCGGCGAGTCCAGCCATCACGCGAAGCGCGTAGTCTAGTGCATCGATCCAATCAAGTCAAGACACTGCGGGCGCAAGGCAGGAATCAGTAATCCGTGAGGAAGTCATCAGTAATCAGCCCAAACCGATCACTGAGGCCTGAGGCCTGAGGGGACCGAGGACTGATGACTGATTACTTGACCGGTCCTCACCTCATCTCATCGGCAGTCGGGGCAATTCTATCCGTGGATCATGGAGACCATGCTGCGACGTTCGTCAAAGCTCTGCTCTGTTGCTGTTCACCGGGCTTGAAGTCGAGCGGTTCCCAAAACTGTAGGACCACCCGATTGAGGTGGTCGTTGACCCGCTCGACTCGAGAAACGTTGCCCATCCGCGTGAAGCTGCTCATCTCGAATGCGTCGTCGTCGCCATAACAAGGCACGCTGAAGCGAGCCGTGATCTTCTGACTGGGGTCGGGGCAGTAGTCATGCGAGTAACAGGTAAAGGCTGCTGCCGCACTGCTGACGTCCACCATCTGGCCTTGGGAAATCGATTGACCGCAACTGTCGCCATACCAAACCGGCCAGTGATACCGCAACCGCGCCTCAGTCCGTCGGTTCTCTTGTGTGTCCATAGGTGACTCCTCGAATTAGTCCGGTGATCCTTGTGATGGTCCCATCGACAGAGAAGTCGTCGCGCTTCGACAGGGACTTGAAAGGAGAATTGCCCAGAAATCCAAACGCCCAGCGAGGGAGAGTGAATCCCCTTCGGAGAGCGCTTTTCGCTGAGCGTAGAGGAGTGCTTTTTTTTAGCGGGCTTGACCGTTCCAAGGGCAAGTTCCCATAACATAGCCTAGCTCTTGAGGCAACGGACCAGGCGCCTAAATTCGTTTCCCCGATCCTCGAAGTTTGCGAACATGTCATAGCTGGCGCAGGCCGGGCTCAGGATGACCACATCGCCCGGTACGGTCTGCTGGGCAGCCAGATTCACCGCCTCGACCAAGGAAGCGGCCCGTTCCACTTTCACCGGACTACCGCCAGCCTTAGCGATCGCATCGGCGATCTTTCCCGTCGTCTGACCCATCAGCACCACGGCCTTGACCTGCGCCACGATGTGTCGACCGAGATCTAGAAAGCCCATACCCTTGTCATATCCGCCGGTAATAAGAACCTTGGGCGCCTCCAAGGCGTCCAGCGCCGCCATCGTGCTCTCCGGCGTAGTCGCAATAGAGTCGTTATACCAGCGTACCTTCCCCTGCTCCGCCACCGCCTCCAATCGATGGGGCAGGGACCGGAAGGTGGCGACCCCCTCTTCCACCTGAGAGGCAGTGACGCCCAGGCACCTGACGATCGCCAAGGCCCCGGCCAAGTTGCTTAGGTTGGCGCGACCCGGCAGGGTGAAGGATTCTCTCAAGGGCTTGGGGACGTCGGCGGCGCTGTAGCCCCCCACCGTACGACCCTGTTGGGACCGGTACTTCTCGAACCACTCTCTGCCCACGGCATCCTCTTTGCAGAATAGCGAGACGGACGGATCCGATTCCGTGCCGGACTGCAGTCGAAACAGGGTTTCCTTGGCCGCACAGTAGTCTTCGAAAGTACCATGGCGGTCGAGGTGGTTCGGCGTCAAGTTGGTGATTAGGGCAATCTTGGTGCTCATGCCCGGGCTCGCCAACATTTCGGTCTGAAAACTGGAGAGTTCCAGGACGACGAGATCCTCGGCATTCATCTGGGAGAGACAGCGGAGCAAGGGCCGGTTTCCGATGTTTCCTCCCAGCCAAACGGCACCATAGGGAACAGACCCGCGCGCCGCGGCCGACTCCAGCAGATGGGCCGTCAAAGCGGCGGTTGTGCTCTTTCCATTGGACCCGGTGATGCCAATGACGGTCGCGGGACAGCGTTCAAGAAAGAGATTGATTTGAGTGGTGATCGCTGCGTTCTCCGCCTGGGCCAGCCATCTGCTGTCCCGGGGGACGGCCGGGTTGACGACGACGACATCTGCGTTTCTGAACGCCTCTTCTGCGTGGCTACCGAGGCAATACTCAATCGAGGGGAACCCCTCGAGGTCCTTCAATGAACGCGCCAGGGTCTCAGGCTCGGCCAGATCGCTGACCAACACACGCCCGCCCTGCTCGGCCGCGTAAATAGCTGCATCAACACCTCCTCCGAAACGTCCCAATCCCATCACAACGATCCGCTTGTCCCGAAACAGGGTGTCGTGGCAACGCATGAAGTCTCGCTTTACGAAAGTCAGACTAGAGTTTGGTCTCCATGGCCTTGGCCAACTCAATCTTGGCATCTGTCACCGCCTGAGCAATGCAACGTTTCCAATCCTCGCCGAATTTCTCCTTGTATTGGGGACGCTCGTAGGCATAGATGAGCGAGCGTGACGCACTGATGAGAGCCCCGGTGCCATCTATCTTTAAGAATCGAATGCAGTCTTCCGCCGACGCACCCTGGGCACCGTAGCCGGGCACCAAAAACCAAACTTTGTCATAGGTGCTTCGCAGAGCGGTGGTCACCTCCGGCGACGTCCCCCCCACCACCATGCCGACGTTGCTATACCCACTCTCACCCAGGCGAGCCTCTTCGCTGGCGATCTCGTCCACCACTTCGGCGATCTTCTCGTACATCTTCTGACCGGACGCATTCTCAAAATCCTGAAGCACCGCGGCGGAAGGATTGCTGCCGTGGACCCACACAAAGATCCCTTTGCCCTGCTCGGTGGCCACATCGGCAAAGGGCCTGATGCCGTCGGCGCCTGCGAAACCACTGATGGTGATGGCATCGGGAGTGAGCGTGTCTTCCAGGCCTACCAGTTCCGAATTCTTCAAGTGGGCAATGGCGTACTCTTCGGCCGTGTGGCCGATATCACCGCGTTTGACGTCGCCAATGATCTCCAACCCCAAGTCCTCGGCCTCGGAAATGAGGGAATAGTAGGTCTCAATACCTTCACCCAGGTACTTTTCAAAGAAGGCGATGTTGATCTTTACCACAGGCACCATGGGCGCAATGATCCGCATGGTCTGGGTGCAAAAGTCGAAAATGGCATCGATCGCCGCCGCAGCGTCTTGGCCGTCATTCAGGTGTCCATGGCTGGTAATCGCCGCGGGCAATCGGTCGTACACCGGGTCCAGACCCACCACCAGACTCGTCTTTTTCGTCCTAACTGCCTCGCATAGGCGATCCGCAAAGTGACTTGGCATTGCTCCAGAGACCTTCCTTTCCGTAACCCGATCCGTCAACCAACTCCCTTAACTATCTGATCGCCGGTAGACCCATTCAAAACTATCAATGTCCAGTGGGTGGCCGCCAACACGCTGCACCACCCACGAGAAATCACTTTTATCCACAAAATAGTAGACTATAATCCGGCCCAGGCCTAGAAGCAAGGCATAAATCGAACGGACCGAACCCCATTGTCCGGAGGCCTCTCGTGAATCGGACAGAGAAAACCAAGTCCCAGGGAAAAAAGAAAAAAAAGTCGAGACTCGTCTACTGGCTGGTCGCAGACTTGGTCTTTGGCCTCGCTTTCGTGTCGCTACTGCTATACAAGCCCTCCGGCTACCAGCCCATTGCGACTTCGACTGATCCCCATCACCCTCAGCAGGTCCATCGCTACCTGACCCATCTTTCGTCGGAGCTCTACAACGGCATGCAGACCCGGGAGCCGTTTAGGATCGACCTCCTGGAGGTGGGAATCAACGAGTCCATACGACAGGCCCGGTGGCCCCTGGAATCTGAGGGAGTGACCTTCGCAGCTCCCCAGGTAAGCGTGAAACCCGAGGGTGTCACGGTCCTGGGAACGGCGTCCTATGAGGGGGTCGATCTGGCCATTCGGATTGAGGGCGTGCCGACGCTCACGCGGGAGGGTCGACTCACCCTTCACATTGCCGCCGTCCGCATCGGCGCCTTGAATGTCACTCTACTGGCCCGCATGGTCGCCCAAAAGATGGTCCAGGCGGAGTTCGCTTGGTTTACCAACGAACCGAAGGATATTCGGACACAGATCACGCGGTCCTTCTTGGAGGATCGGCCCTTCGATCCTCTCTTTGCGTGGGAGGATAGACAGGTGCGCCTGACCCGTCTCGTTCTCGAAAAGGGCCGCGTCCAGCTGACGCTGACGCCCGATTGAGCCTCTTGCGGAAAACGCCAGCGCCGGCCCGACATGGACCGTAGGCCGAATCCGGCGCATGAAAAAAGCCGCGGCTTTAGCGGCTGCGGCTTTACTCCCTTCTCTATCACCCAGGGGGGATCAGATTGTCTGCATCTTTTTACGTCGCCGGGCGAGCACCAGCGAACCGAGACCGAATAGGGCAACCGTCGTCGGCTCAGGGACACTCATGGCGCCGCTGAAGCCGCCGCCGCCAGAGAACCCACCATCAATCATCGCCGCAAAACTTTGGTAGTTGGCGCTACTTCCACCTTGAAGGGCAAGTTCAAAATCCAACGAAGCGGGTCCTGGATGCATGGCCAAGGCCAAGATGTCCAGTGCCGCAGAGCCCAGTGCATGACCCTCCGCCGTCACGACCACGTTGGTGATGTCTGTGGAAAACTGGCTATAGCCCGCTCCGATCGTCCCGATGGTGTTCAAAAACCCTTCGTTCAACGTTCCACTCATATAGACCTTGTTGCCACTTCCGTTGGTCACCCTGACTTCCGTGTTCCCAATGGGCGTCAGACTGTAGAGTCCGTCACTGCCTGAAACCTTCAAGGTGGGAACGTACACGTGGGCAGCTACCACTCCGTCGCTGTTGCTCCCGACCCCTCGATCAACCACGACATCCTGCTCGAAGCTCAATAGACCTGTCATGCCGTCATAGGACCAGTTGCCCGCAGTCGAAGGATCCGGACTGAATTCGATCAACGGCAAAGCCAGCGACGGTGTCACTGTTACCGCCGACACGATCAGGCTGAATAACATTAGTCTCTTCATCATAGCGCTCCTAAATCCAGCCATAGGTTCCTGCCGTCATGGCTGTTGGTTACTGGTTGCTAACTACCGACTACTGATTACTGATTTTACTAATCACTAGCGACCAGCCACTACTTACGCCCGTCGCCGCTTGCGCGCCAAGCTCATGATCCCACCCAAGCCCAGCAGCGCGATGGTCGTAGGCTCCGGCACGGCCACGAGATAATTCTGATTGCCGGCCTGAGTGAACACGGCCAGACTGGCCTTCGGCCCGCTGCCATCGAGGCTGTGGAGCCAACTGTTTGCCAGTGTCGAGTCAACTTGATGGCTGCCAAACCAGGGGCTTCCCCGCTTGCCGTCATGACCGACGTCCCAATCCGTCACATCGGCGGGAAGGTCTTCATACACGATCTCCCAGACGGCCGTTGCAAACGCGGCAGCCTCATTGTTCTGAGCCCAGGTGAATCCACCCGCACCCTCCCAGGCAGAACTGTGGTACCGTCCCCACAATTCGCTCAATGCATCGGCCTTCGCCGCGCCCAACACCTCGCCCAGATAGCCGTTGTAGGCGTCCGAGGTGTTTTCGACGTCGTAGGTGGTGGTGACATTGGGTGCAGGCTCTTCGAGCTCGATGCAGAAGCCGCCAATGGCACCGTTGGCCCAGATGTCCCCTGCCCCGCTGCTCGCGGTCTTCTCCAGCATGTAGACACCGGCGTGACCTCGCGCACCTGACCACCCTTCCCCGTAAACATCAATAGTGCGACCGGCTCCGTGTCCAGACCGACCAATGTCAACGGTTCCGAGCACTGAGGCATCAACCGGCAATACCGGCAAAGTGAAGATGGCCGCTAAGCAAAAAATTGCGTGCAACTTGAATCCGCTGAGTGTGATTCCCCGCATGATAAACCCCCATGATAAATGGTAACGACGTGGCCCCCGCCACAACACAACCGATCAGTACTCAATGATGGAGAGGAAAAGGATCAAGTGCCTATCGTTAGCCAGCGCCCGCTAAGGTCATCAGCACCGTGAGAAACCAGCCGATTCCCGAAACAAACAGGACAAGATAGAGCCAGGGATGATGTGACGTTGACCGTGTTGTTCTTAGTAGACATCGCATTGCCCCCCATGATCACTCTCTAAAACCCCCGCTTCAGAGAGCACCCCAATAAAATGTTGGCTGTCCAGATAGCCTTGGAGAAGTGGACCTTCTCGAAACCCCCCATTCCGTGAGTCAATCGCCTAGGTTCGATCGACAAGGGTTAGTGTATCTTTTTGGCACGCCCGAATCAAGAACATTTGCAGGACGCAGCCGGGCCGGGCCGCGTAGAGGAGAACTGGGCCGGGAAGCGGCATCCTTATCGGTCAACAGCCCATTTTTTTTTGAAGCGATAGCTCAACAGGGTGTAGATCAACTTGGCAGCGAGGAAATCCGGACCCCTGTGATTGGGCAGTGGACATAGCTCTACAACGTCGAATCCCACGACCTGGCTCCGGTCGCAGACCGCCTTTAGAAGGGCCAACACCTCATACCAGGACATCCCTCCCGGCTCGGGCGTGCCGGTTGCCGGCATGAAGGCCGGATCAAACACATCGAGATCGATGGTGATGTAGACGCGTGGACTCAGTTGGTCCAGCAGGTCGTCTATCCAGGCTCTGTCGTGAGCGATGTCTTTCGCATAAAAGATGCGCTTGGGGTCCACGAACGAACGCTCGGAAACGTCCATGCTGCGCACACCGACCTGTACGATGGGACAGCACTCCTTTATGCGGGCCATGCCGCAGGCGTGGTTGAACCGTGAGCCCCGATAGCTCGCGCGTGAATCGGCATGGGCGTCGAGTTGCAGCACGGTCAACTCCGAGGTGGTGTCGGCATGGGCTCGAACCGCACCGATACTCACAGAGTGCTCACCGCCGATAATCACGGTAAAACGGCCCCGTTCCAGATGCTCGGTCGTCCGCCGTTGAACAGCCTCGACCATGACCTCCGGGCGGTCCTCCACCTGAACGGGAAGATCGGTTGCGATCCCTTGGCGCCACACCTCAGTCCCGGTCTCCAGGTCATACCCCTCCAAATGTTCTGACGCGGTCAGAATCGCATCGGGTCCCTGGGCGGCCCCTTTGGCCCAGGTGCAGGTCCGGTCGTAGGGCACAGGGACCAGGACGATCTGAGCATCCTCCAGGCGCGCGGGATGGTCGGAAAAGAACCGAAGGCTCATTCTCGATCGTCCACGAGTAGCGCCGCCGTGGCTTCTTTTTTCTGCGCCAAAGTACAGCCTTTCAATCACGCCTTCGATAAAGGACACTTCCAGCCCGTGTGGCCGGCTGTGCAAGGGCCGTATTAGACAAGAAGCACGATCGAGAGTAAACAGGGTTAGGACCCGCACAACAATAACTTACCGCTTCTCCATCTCATCTTCAGGTCGTCTTTGGCCGTTCCTCAATCGCGAAAGCCTCAACGTAGGCACACTACGCCTCCGGTTTCGCTCAATCGATCACGACCAAATCCAA
>JADFHU010000203.1 GCA_022567055.1 Planctomycetota bacterium | reverse complement strand
GAGTCCGGTGCGATCACCGCACCGATGCAGGTGTTCTCGGATAGTCCCACTGCCTCCGCAGGTCAGCATATCGGCACAGTGGACGGCATTGGCGACGAGAACGACAATCCTCCCGCCGACGGCGTTGCGACGTATAGCTTCGACGTACCCGCGGACGGCGTGTACCGGCTTGCCATCCGTGTGATCATCACCGGTGGAAGCAACTCCTTCTGGCTCCGGATCCCGGGCATGGCGACCAATACCACGAATCATGCCAGCGGTTGGGTGCGCATGAACGGCATCCCAGACAGTGACGCCTGGCACTGGAACGAGGTCTTTAGCGAGGATGATGACAACAGTGTGGTGGAATTCACCCTCTCGGCGGGAACCCACACCCTCGAGATTGCACGGCGTGAAGACGGCACCTTGCTCGACGCCATTGCCGTCATTCAGTAATGCGGTCTCCGAACGACAATGACCAGGGGTCTGTGCCTAACGGCACAGACCCTTTTTTATTTATGATGACCAACGCTTTGACAATCCGTACTGCGCGATCGCATTCATTGATTCCCTGGCAAGTATCAAGCGTGGGCGAGAAGAACGGCTGCTCGGTTTTAACAGGGTAATCGGATCCTGCCGATCCTTGACCCACATTGAGTACGCCCGTTGATGGGGGGCAGTGAATAAGGTGGATTTCATTGTTCTTTCCCAGTATAGTCGAAACCCAGATGTCGGTAAGTGGTTTTCAATGAACGGGCGCACCCAAGACCGAATTGAGGAATCCTTCGTTGCCAGTGAAGTCAATGAAACAGAACCTGTGTAGATTCGTACTCCTAATCTGTACTGTGACCAGCACTGGTGGTCTCGGACAGGCGCAGGAAGACAAGCGTCCCAATATCCTCTTCGCCATCAGCGACGATCAATCCTTTGCGCATACCAGTTTTGTCGGGTGCAAATTCGTCAAGACACCCGCCTTCGATCGAGTGGCTTCCGAAGGCATCTACTTCAGCAACTGCTATGCGGGCTCTCCCGGGTGTGCCCCCTCACGAAGTGCCATCGTCACCGGTCGCTACCACTGGCAGAACGAACAGTCCGGGCAACATGCATCGTCCTGGCTGAAAAAACATGTGCCCTTTATCGACCTGCTCGATGGCAACGGCTATGTCACCGGACGCACCGGAAAGGGCGTATCTCCCTTTCGATATGCCCGCGATGCCAAGGACGCACTCTGGCGGAAAACGGATGCCGGCGGGATAGAACACAGCCACATCCAATATGAAACAGGGGCTGCCGATGATGAGCGCTTCGCCAAGGGCATCAATAAGACCAACTATTTCGAGAATTTCAAATACTTCATGGAGAATCAAAGAGCGGGAAAGCCTTTCTTCTTCTGGTACGGCGCCAAGGAACCTCATCGGAGTTATGAAAAAGGCTCCTGGAGACGAAGAGGGAAGAAGCTGGAAGATGTCGACGTCCCGGGCTTTTTGCCAGACAACGATGAGATCCGCGGAGACCTGCTCGACTATGCCGTTGAGATTGAATGGTTCGACTTGCACCTGAAGCGGATGCTCAGCTATCTGGAAAGAACCGGCGAACTGAACAACACGATTGTCATCGTGACTGCCGACAATGGCATGCCATTTCCCCGTGCCAAGGCGAATGGCTATGACTATGGCGTCCACGTTCCCTTCGCCATTCGCTATCCGAGGAGGTTCCCGGGGGCACGGATCATCGACGATCCCATTGGTTTTGCCGATCTGGCCCCGACGATTCTTGAAATCACCCAGACTGGCCATGAGGGCATGCTGCCCATGTCGGGGCAGAGTATCCTGTCCCTATTGACCTCCAAGAAAGCGGGTGTCGTCGATGCGTCAAGAGAGTACGTCTTTGCCGGCCGCGAACGGCACTCTTCCTCCAGGTATCTGAACTGGGGTTACCCACAGCGCATCATGCGGAGCAGGGACTTCCTCTACATCTTGAATCTGAAACCCGAGCGCTGGCCGGCCGGGGCCCCGCAGCGCTTGGTGCCGGGGACCAAGGATGAGACATATCCGATGTATGGCATCGACGAAAAAGGCGTGCATCACTCGGACCGGGCATTTACCGACATCGATGCGTGCCCGACCAAGTCCTTCATTATTGAAAACTACCGGGATCCAGCTATCCGGTACTTCTTCGATCTGGCTCATGCCAAGCGACCTCGGGTCGAGTTCTTCGACATCCGCAAGGACGCCGATTGCCTGCACAACCTGGCTGGAAAGAGGACGTTCGAGCGCGGTGAGCGGGAAATGCGGGAAGCACTGATGGCGGAACTGAGGGCATCGAAAGATCCCCGTGTTGTCGGACCGGATCGTGAAGTATTTGATTCCTACATTCGCTACAGCCCCATGAGGGAGTTCCCCAGGCCGGAGTGAAGCAGGTTTGCAGAGAAACGATTGGGTTTGGTCAATCATTTTTGCGAATGAGCTAGGGTGGAAAGCCTAGGCCCTTAGTACCACGAAAGGAAAGGTATGTCGCATCTACGCCTATTGGGTCGACGGAAGCTTCTGCAGGTATTTGTTGTAGGCATGGCGGGACTGGGCCTGGGAGCTTGTCAAAGCGCCATAGCGCAGCCGACGGCCGAACAGCAAAAACCGCCCAACATCGTTTTTGTCATCGCGGACGACCTGGGGTGGAGGGATATCGGCTACCAGGGCTCAGCAATCCAGACCCCCAATCTGGATCACTTGGCAAAAGAGGGACGCGTATTCGATCAACATTACGTCATGCCCACCTGTACCCCGACACGCGTGGGTTTACTGAGCGGACGCTACCCGAGCCGCTTCGGTGTACTTTCGCCCGCCTACGGGAAAATCTATGACGATGATACGATGACCTTGCCGGCAGCGCTAAAGCGCGTGGGCTACACCACTCACATATCGGGCAAATGGCACATGGGATCACCGCCGGCGTTTACACCCATGAAATACGGCTTTGCGTCATCGTATGGGTATTTCGCGGGGCAGATCGATCCCTATACGCATCACTATAAGACAGGCGAAAAATCCTGGCACCGCAACGACGATTTCCTGGATGAAACAGGACACGCCACGGATCTGATTACCGATGATGCAGTACGCGTGATCGAAGCCCAGCATACCCAACCCTTTTTTTTGTATGTTGCCTATAGTGTCCCGCATTTCCCCTTGAAGGAGCCCCAAAAGTGGTTGGCCATGTACCCGGAGATTAAGGAAGAATCCCGCCAGTGGTTCGCCGCCAGTGTGACGCATATGGATGACGGTATCGGGAAGATCGTGTCTGCCTTGGATAAGGCGGGATTACGAAGGAACACGTTGCTTGTTTTCGTCAGTGACAACGGTGGGCAGAAAAGCTGGCACAGTGATACTGAGTATAAGGGCCGCTATGCCGGGTTGCCGCATACGGTGCTGGGAAACAATCTTCCTTTACGGGGGTGGAAGGGCGAGTGCTATGAAGGCGGAATTCGTGTGCCGGGATTCGTGAACTGGCCGCACCGGCTCACGTCAGGGCGAATCGAGCCGCCGGTCCATATCGTCGACTGGATGCCGACCTTATGTCACCTGGCGGGCTTCGAACAGGAGCAAGCTCTGCAATGGGACGGCCAAAACATCTGGCCGGTCATCACAGGTGAGACAATGAAACCCGCAGAACGCATCCTCTACTGGAAAACCCCCAGTGCTTCGGCCGTGCGCAAGGGGGACTGGAAATTGATCGTTTCCAGCAAGAGTGGCCATAGTGAGCTATTCAACCTCGCGAAGGATCCCAACGAGAAGAGTGACCTGGCCAAGCAGGAAAGCGGGCAGGTATTGGAGTTGAGGGCCTTGTTGAAACAAATTGCCTCCAGGGATCGAGAGAGGATCTGAGGGACCGGCAGCATGATGTTGAATCCAATACTGACAGATTCTTCGACATGAGGGCCGTACTGCAAAGAGTCCGGGAGGCGACCGTCACCGTGGACAACCAGCGTGTGGGTCAGATCGCACATGGCCTGCTGGTCTATCTGGGCGTAGCTCAAGAAGACACGGAGCAAGATGTCGCGTATGTGGCTGACAAGCTGGCTGGTCTGCGCATCTTCGCCGATGAGGTGGGTAAGATGAATCTCAGCGTGCGGGATGTCGAGGGAGCAATACTACTGATCAGCAACTTTACACTATGTGGCGACTGCCGCAAGGGGCGCCGCCCCAGCTTCGGTCAAGCCGCTGAGCCGATTCAGGCCGAGTCACTCTATGAAGCAGTGGCCGCTGGGCTGCGAAAGCAGGGTGTTCCAGTCGAACAGGGACAGTTCGGAGCCATGATGCAGGTGCACAGTGTCAATGACGGACCTGTGACGTTTTGGCTTGACAGTGCCAAGCCACTGTAGGACCATCCCTGCGGGGAGCGCGATGGTCAGGGATTTGTCACGTTTTGCGCGGCCGCTTAGCTCGGCCTGGTTCAGAATCGTTCTCGCATAGGTGCCAGTCCGTGTACCCATCCTCGTGGTCGTAACCAGCGCAGCGGTTGTCGTTGTCGTAATCGATAGTTCTGCGTTGACTTCCGTCTCCTGAAGTCAGTATTCTGGCGTCTGAACTGAGAACTATTCCCATGACGCCGAGCGTGCCCGATTCTGGAAAAACATCACAAAGCTGGTTTGCGACGACCCACTGGTCAATGGTCCTGGCGGCGCAGGACAAACAGGCCCCGCAGTCCAGAGAGGCGTTGGAGACACTCTGTGCCAAGTATTGGTATCCCCTCTATGCCTTTGTGCGGAGACAGGGGTACTCCGCGGATGCCGCCGGCGACTTGACTCAGGGATTCTTTGCCCAATGTCTGGAAAAGGACTGGCTTTCGGCAGTAGATCAGAGAAAGGGACGCTTTCGTTCCTTTCTGTTGGTGGCGATGAAGCACTTTCTGTCCAAAGAACGGGCTAAGCAGCGCGCCCAAAAACGCGGCGGTGACAGGAGGGCGCTGCGTCTGGATGTGCAGGACGCGGAGACGCGCTACACGCTGGAACCACAAGACGACAGGACGCCGGAGCAGTACTTTGAGCGTCAATGGGCTGTGACGTTGTTGGAGACGGTGCTCGTGGGTCTGGAGCGGCGCTATCGGAAGGAGGGTAAGTCGGAGCCATTCACGATTCTCAAACCCTGTCTCCTGGGGCAGAGTGACCGTCTGCCCTACGCGGATCTGAGCGCCCAACTGGGATGTACGGAAGGGGCGGCCCGGGTCATGGTCCATCGCCTAAAGAAGCAGTACCGCGAGTTGCTGCGCGAACACATAGCCCATACGGTCAATTCACTGGAGGACATCGATGCGGAGATGCAACACCTGCGCGACGTCCTGTCCGGATGACTTTTGGGGAAGTTGGGTGGGTTCGAGCTATGGCATCTGCAACAACTGGATCAGCGGCGCCCAAAACAATGGTCTCTTCTACCACCGGCCCAGCGACGACACGATGTTCTTCTTCTTGCACGACGTGTCCTTGAGACTGACAGGCCGCTAGACCTCGTCTGGCAGGACATGACCCATCTGGTCTGCCGTGATTACCGCCGTTCCGGGCCCCGGGCCGGTGACGGTCGCGGCTTGGCTTACGACGCGCTGGGAACCGTCGCCGGTTCCGACACCGCAGAATGGGTGCCCTCTGTTCGCAGATCATGACGCCGCTCGCCCGGACAAAAGTAGCCCGCTTCTCTACTTTTCCTGTAACATATTCATCGCTTTCCGTCTCTGGAGGGTGGAGCATCGATCGTGGAAACAGAAAAGACCTGCCCGAACTGTGGTAAGACTTTGGCGCCTGACGTCACGCAGGGCCTCTGTCCCGAGTGCTTGATGAAGGGGGGATGGCCCACCCAGGATCTGATTGAGGGTGGGACTGCCGCGGGCCGCTTCGACCCGCCACCCATAGAAGAGTTGACCGATTTGTTTCCCCAATTGGAGATCCTCGAGCTGATCGGCCGTGGGGGCATGGGAGCCGTGTACAAAGCACGCCAACCGGAACTGGATCGCCTGGTGGCCCTGAAAATTTTGGCGCAGAAAAGTGGAGTTGATCCCGGTTTCACCGAGCGTTTCTCACGTGAAGCCAAGGCATTGGCGCGGCTGAGTCACCCGAACATCGTTGCCGTCCATGATTTCGGACAGGCCGGTGTCTACTCTTACTTCCTCATGGAATACGTCGACGGCCGAAACCTCCGCCAGATCGAGCAGGCGGGGCGTCTCGCCCCCTCCGAGGCACTGGAGATCATCCCCCAGATCTGCTCAGCTCTGCAGTTTGCCCATGATGCCGGCGTGGTACACCGCGACATCAAGCCCGAGAATGTGCTTTTGGACCAGCAGGGCCAGGTCAAGATTGCGGACTTCGGTTTGGCCAAGATCATGGGCCAAACGCAGCCCAACTTCACCTTGACTGAACCGAATCACGTCATGGGGACGCCGCACTACATGGCCCCGGAACAGGTCGAGCATCCCAGTGAGGTGGACCACCGGGCGGACATCTATTCTCTGGGTGTTGTCTTCTACGAAATGTTGACAGGCGAACTCCCCCTGGGCAGATTCGCGCCTCCCTCGCGCAAGGTTCAAGTGGACGTGCGCTTGGACGAAGTCGTGTTGAGGGCCCTGGAGAAGGAACCGGAATGCCGCTACCAACAGGCGGGTCAAGTCAAGGCCGCGGTGGAGCGGATTTCAAGAGAGCCGCATGCCAAGGCCGACCCTGAGACGTCGGCAGTCCAGGAGGCGGACCGTGAGGCCGCGCGGGGCCGTCTCACCATACCCGCGATCGGACTGGCGATCGCCGGCATCACTGATTTTCTGAGTTTCTTGTTTCTCATTTTGTCGTTTCAGCCTCTTGTGGAAGATATCTCGCGAGGCACCCTAACGGTGGGGAGGCAGGTGAACTTGTTGCCCCTGGTGTTTGCAGGCTTGTTCGGGATCTGCACCGTTGTGGGTGCCTACCGCATGTCTCGGCTCCGTGGCTACGGCCTGGCCGTCATAATCGGTATCTTGGTCATGATGATCCCACCGGGTTTTGTGTTGGGGCTGCCATTTGGAATCTGGTCCCTCATCGTTTTGGCCCGGCGTGACACACGAGAGGCTTTTAAAGCGGTCGCGCAGGCTGATCTAGCTCGGCCTAGAAAGGAGCGTAGTATGCGTACAGTCGTGATCGGTGGGGGTGTTCTGGTGGTTGTTCTGGCTGCCCTGTTGCTCGCGCAATTGAATCGACGTTACGGAATGGGCCAATTCAGCGGACAGCTCGTGCCCATCAAATCCTTCCCCTCTGACACGCGGCCGCTCGACCGGGGAATTGTCACCACACCGGAACAGACCTGGCTCATCGACAGTTCCTCGGCCAAGACCTGGCGACTCTTCGAGGTGTCCGACCCCAATGTCGCGGCCCGGAGGATCATCTACCGGGCTCGGATCAAGACCGAAGAGATGGGGGAGGGGGCTTACCTGGAGATGTGGTGTCGATTCCCGGGCAGTGGCGAGTACTTCTCTCGCGCCCTGAATAACGTGGTCACCGGCACCACCGATTGGATCTCTTGTCAAACGCCCTTTCTCCTGAAATCAGGTCAGCGACCCGACCTAATTCGTCTAAATCTGGTCACCAAAGGATCGGGCAAGGTGTGGATCCGCGATGTCGAGCTACTGCGTGTGGAGTAGGGAGCGGTTGTCAGTCATCAGTCATCAGTCATCCGTGCGCCCCCGAGACACCGGCTGTATCGGCGTGAGGGTGCTTGGGTCTTTACCGATGTCACGGCGATCAGCGGCTCGGGGGACACGGGCTCTGACGGAGTTTTCAGACCGAACTTCAGAACAACAGTGCCGGTAGGTCGTCAAACACTTCCCTTAGTTCCGGTGGCATACCCAGGTATTGATCCGTGAAGTCATCCAGACTGTCCCGAGTCTTCTTGGAGAGGAGGGCGGACATTTCGCTCATGGCGGCCGCACTGATCATGAAAGGAAGGTCGGTTAGGACCAGTTCCCGCCCCACGCAGTGGGCGCAGAGTTGGTAGCTGTCCGTCTCTTGGCGGGAGATACCGGTGATGACGCAGGTATCGATCCAAGGGGCGATCTCCTGCGGGGGCAATTTGGCGAGACGCGCCCGCCGGGCTTCCAGATTGGGACTGTTTTCGAATTGGTCCTGCATCCGTTGGAGCGACTCTTGCGATAGCTCCGCACGCATGTCCATCGCGCAGGGGACGCAGAGTGCATACTCGAAAATCACCTCCGTTCCCTTGTAGGCCTTCTCGATGAGGTAGTGCACATCGTCTTGCAGCAGGTCGCACTGGCAGACGATGCAGTGCTGGAAGGGGTGATCTTCCAGGAAGGGCTGAAAGAGTTTGGGCAGGGGGATCGACTGAAAGGGAGGCAATGGATCTGATTCGTTCATGGCTCTGAGCATAGTCGTCGTGCAAAAATAACTCACCGGTTTTCCATCTCATCTTCACGCCATCTTCGTCCGTTCCTCAATCGCGAATCCTCAACGTAGAACAGCTACGCTTCCGGTTTCGCTCAATCGATCACGAAC
>JADFHU010000202.1 GCA_022567055.1 Planctomycetota bacterium | reverse complement strand
ATCCCTGCCCAAAAATCGTCTTCACCGACAGCCTCGGCAGAATCATATGTGCCCGCCCTGGTGCCGCCCATCGCCGTCTTTTGTTGTATCTGTGTCAAGGTGATCCCCACGCCGATGGTCCCGTCCGCCTTCGACTCTCCGGTCTCGAGGTCGACCGTGATAGTCTCGGTGCTCGTTATCTGCTGTTGCTGGCCGCCCTGCTCAATGGACATGTCAACGTGAGTGATCACACGCAGGGTTCGCTTTTCTCCCGGTGTGGGGCGGAACTGCAGGCGAATACCGTCGCCGGTTTCCAGGGCAGCGGTCGTTTCCGGTATTGGCTCATCAGCGACAAGCGGTTGAGGTGGGGACTCCGTCTCGGCGGTCGCTGGTGACCGATGCGCAACGACGGGTTCCCGGGCCGGCTCCGGACCAGAAGAACGGAGAAAAATCACCAGGCCAATAATCCCTGCTACCACCACGACCGCGACACCGGCAATGATCATGACCAGGCGACGATCCGGACCGCTCGATGTGTCATACGCAGCAGACGCTTCGTAGAGATCTTCATCCGTCTCATATGCTTCCTCATCCTCGACCTCAGAGACAGGACGGCCCGACGACACATCAATCGTGCTGCCGCACCCGGGACACTCCAGAGATCCCTCGGCGACATTTTCGGCGACGGCAATGACCTGGTCGCAGACTGAGCAGGTGATGCTCGCAGCGCCGCCTCTCTCCTTATTGGACTGATCCTGAACCGCAGGGACCACCACCGGATTCTGACACTTCGGACATTTGCCCTGCTTGCCGGCATAGCGCTGGGCCACCTTGATCGTGTGTCCACAACCCTCACAGGCAAATTCAATGACCGTCGATCGTTTCGGCACGACCACGGCATTTCCACATTTCGGACACTTGCCCCGCTTGCCCGCGTGCTTGTCGTCCGTACGTATGGATTCTCTACAGTTTGAACAGGCGAATTTAATCATGGTCTCGACGCGCTACTAGGGCACGGCCGACGGCACGCTGGGGTCGCTGCGCGGGCGGATTTGCTTCCGCCGGGCAGTAAACTCGGCTTGACCTGTATTGCCCCCAAAATCGTAATCGAGCGAGCCGCTGATCCTGTCACCGTAGGGGCGTCCCTGATAGTCCACTTTAAGTGAGCCACCATCGAACTCCGCCGTCACCGTGAACTTGAGAGTGTTCTTCTCGACGCGCAAGTCTTTGACGTCGAGTTCCCGCCCTTGCCTGCTCGTGTAGAGGCTCTTGAACTTGTCACCGTCTTTGGAAATCTTCATCGTCGGTTCGAACACGTTTCCGTCCTGTGACTCGATGTGAATTTGCCAGGTCCCGACAACATCGTCCATTTGGACGCTGCGCTTCGGCCCCCAGGGGAAATCCCAAGATTGCTCACCCACTTGTAGGACCACCGTACCCTCAATCTCGTCTTCCCGGATGATACCTGTGTAACGGGTCACCCATGCCGTCTCTTGGTAGGTGTTACTGACTGAGAATGATAGTTCGTTACCCTTGAGCTTCGTATTCTTGATTTCAGAGACCGCGTCGTTACGCGATAACGTGCCAACGACCTTGCCATCTTCCTTTAGGTTCAGCCTAACGACTTCCTCGATTCTCGTGTCATTCCAGTCATATTCCCGTCGCCATGTCCCCGACGGATCAACTGTCGTCTTAGGTGCCGGCGCAAGGGCTTCCTGTGCCGAAACAAGTGTCGTGACTTGTCCGACCGTTAGCACGGCGATCAAAATGCGCATTGAGTACTGCATGGTGTCTCCTCAATTGTGATATTGATACTCACTGACTTGTATTAACTTGGACTTCCCATTCGTCCAGACAAACCATGGCTGCACACTACAACAACACCTCATGTTAGCAGAAAAACCTGCGCCACTACAATCTTTTTGGCATTCTATGCCGTTCAAGGCCTGCGAAAAGGCCGTGTATCCAGGTTTCTAGCGGTTTTCGAACCTGTTCTATGGCTGTCCTACTCAAAAACTCAGACTTGTTTAATTTCAACGGCTTATGTAAGCTCTCACCAGGGCTCGTTTCCCCCTTGAATGGTCATCCCCTCTTCCAGTATAATCACGCCTGTCGGCGGAAATCAAATTTCCTGTCAGCATCAATTATAGCTTCGGGGTATTATTCATCTCATGAGTTATCTGCTGAATCGATGGCGCATTTCCTTAAGATCGATTGTCTTTCTTTACCCGCAGATTTGGCTTTCCACTATGACCACTGCGGGCCTGCTGGTGTGCTCTCCGTGTCACGGGGCCAGCCAGGAAGGGTCGCCTTTCGTCGAAATCTTCGATGGAAAAACCTTGTCCGGGTGGAAAGGCGACCCGAAGTATTGGCGCGTCGAAGGCGGCGCTCTGGTTGGCGAAATTCCTCGGGGCCAATCCCTGAATCATAACACCTGGTTGATCTGGGAAGATGGCGTTCTGGACGACTTCGACTTGCGCTTGCAGTTCAAGCTCACCGGCGAGCCTCGGGCGAACTCAGGCATTCAGTTCCGCTGCCAGGCCGAGGGCGTGAACAGGGTGTCGGGCTACCAGGCCGACCTCGATTCCGGCGCGACGTGGCTGGGGCGAATCTACGATGAACACGGTCGCGCCCTGTTGGTGGAACGAGGGACGCGAGTCTCCCTTGAAAACAGCGGGCAAAAGATTGTCGAGCGGTTTGCCGATCGTAGTCAGTTCAAGGTGCTTTTTCGCGAGAACGAATGGAACGATTATCGCATCCTCGCGTGCGGCGAACATGTCACGGTCGAAATCAACGGCACGGTGTTCGCCGAAATGATCGACCGACAGAAGAGCGAACAGGATCTATCAGGTGAACTGGCTTTCCAACTCCATTCCGGACCTCACACGCGAATTGAGTTCCGCGCTGTTCGCTATCGCAAACTGCAACCCGGCGAGCACAAGGTGCACTTTCAACCGCAGACCAGACCGGAAGTGAAAGGCGTGGTGCCCACCACCGATGACGGCAGAAAACTGAACCTCGGTTTTGAAGATGGAACTCTGCGGGACTGGACCGCCACGGGAGACGCATTCAAAGGACAGCCCATCAAGGAGGACACGATCTCCCAACGTTGGGCCGGGCAGGCCAGCGGCAAGGAAGGGCTCTATTTCATCGGCGGTTTCGAGTTGCTGAAGGACGGCGCCACGGGGACGCTGACGTCGGTGCCTTTCATGGTGACCCATCCTTATGCCAGCTTCCTCTTCGCCGGTGGAGCCAAGTCCTCTACCAGGATCGATGTGGTGCTTGCCGGCCCGCCTGACAAAGTGATTCTTAGCGCCCATGGTTCGAACCGCGAAGAAATGACTCGTGTTTCCGTTGACTTGCGGGCCCATCAGGGCAAGAGGATTTTTCTGAAAGTAGTGGACTCGAGTTCCGGAGCCTGGGGGCACCTCAATTTCGACGACTTTCGTTTTCACCTGACAAAGCCGGTCCAGACCGTGAATGGAACAGGCGGACGGTTGCACAACAATCCCCTCCTGAGTCACCTCAAACCGAATCCGAAACCGGCCTCCGGGTCCGCGGCGGACACGGTTGGACAGATGTATCTCGAGCCGGGCTTCACCGCTGAGGTAATCGCGGCCGAACCCGCGCTCCACCAACCGATCGCGTTTACCTTCGATGAGCGCGGTCGAATCTGGGTGGTGGAGGCCCACAGTTACCCGCAAAAGCGTCTGCCCGGTGAAGGCCAGGACCGTATCGTGATCTTCGCGGACACGGACGGCGACGGAGAATTCGAGACCCGCAAGGTGTTCATGGAAGGATTGAACCTGGTGAGCGCTTTGGAGGTAGGTCACGGCGGCGTCTGGATCGGGGCCGCTCCGGAACTCTTGTTCATTCCAGATCGGAATGGTGATGACCAGCCGGATGGTGAGCCGGAAGTTCTATTGAACGGATTCGGTTACCAGGACACGCACGAGACCCTAAACAATCTGATATGGGGACCGGACGGATGGCTCTACGGCAACCAGGGTGTGTTCAACTATGCGCGGATAGGCAAACCCGGAGCACCCCAAGCCGAACGCCTTGCCTTGAGCGCGGGTGTTTGGCGCTATCATCCGGGGCGGCATGAGTTCGAGGTGTTCGCCCATGGGGGTAGCAACCAGTGGGGGCTGGATTTCAGTGAGGTTGGCCAACTCTTCATGACCCATTGCCGCAGTCGCTGGGGGCGTGGCCTGACCACTCACGTCATTCAGGGAGGACACTTTTGGAACCAGGCAAATCGTGGATCCGCCGAGTACATCTCCAACTCGGCGCCTCCCGGCTACCCCTTCTTCCGTAACTACCTCCTCGCCTCCGCCCGCTACGGTCACGGCGAAGGAGGCGCAGGCAAACGGGGCTCACGCGAGGTCTACGGCGGGCATTCTCATGTGGGGACGATGATCTATCTGGGTGACAACTGGCCCGACGAGTACCGCGACCACCTCTTTACGCACAACTTGCATGGCCACCAGATCAACCAACAAATCAACCGTCGCGAAGGCAGTGGCTACCACACCCTCCATGCCGGTAGAGATGTCTTCTACTGTGCCGACCCGCGTTACGTTGCGGTCGATTTGAAGTACGGCCCCGACGGGGCGGTCTACATCATCGACTGGTATGACCTGCAGCACTGCCACAATCCGAACACCGAACGCTGGGACCGAGGAACCGGACGTCTCTACCGCATGGCCTATGCATCCACCTACAAGCCCGCGTCCCTCGACCTTTCCCGGGCATCCGACGCGGAGTTGGTCGCATTGCAGTTGCACAAGAACGAATGGCATGGCCGGACCGCAAGGCGCCTGCTTCAGGAAAGAGCGGTGGGCAGACGCCTGGCGCCCGACACCCGGAAGAAGCTGCTTCAGTTGGCCCGTTCTCATCCGGATCCCCTGAGACGCTTGCGGGGGCTCTGGGCGCTCCATGCGGTGGCGGGATTGGATGCTTCTGCCGCCTCGTTTTGTCTTAAGGATGAAGACGAATATGTTCGTGCCTGGACAATTCAATTGCTGGCGGATGACCGGGTCGTTGCTCCAAGGCAACTGGAGCGCTTTGTTCAGATGGCGCAGGAGGACCCTTCCCCGGTAGTGCGCCTCTACCTCGCTTCAGCCATTCAACGCATTCCCGCACCGATCGGCTGGAGGCTGGCTGAAGCGTTGGTCCAGCACGCCGAGGACGCGAATGATGTTAACCTCCCGCGTATGATCTGGTACGGGCTGGCGACGCTGATGCCTGACAACCTGGACAGAGCCTTCGACCTGGCGAGACAAACGCGGATCCCTGTGCTTTCGCACTACGTGCGCTGGTATGCCGCCAAGCTCCAAGGCGATGGGTTGAACAGGATGGTTGCGCAACTGGGGCAGGTAACCCCAAAACAGGATCTAGCCGAAGCCATTGCACTGGCCTTGACCGGACAACGGGGTTTGCCGATGCCGGCAGCTTGGCGTTCTGTGGCGCCCCAGCTCTACCAAAGCCCCAACCCGCGTGTTCAACATCTGGCTCACAATCTGGGTTCGCTTTTCGGAGACAAGACGATCTTCCCCCAAATGCGCCGGACTCTTGCTGACAGCGAGGCTCCCGTCGCCAGCCGAAAACAGGCATTCGCAATCCTCGCAAATGGTCCCGACCCGGAATCCGTCCCGCTCTTCTTCACCCTCCTGGACGAGAAACCTCTCCGAGAAGAGGTGATCCGACTGTCCGCCCGGTTTGACCATCCTGAAACTGCCGAGGCCTTGCTGAGCCGTTTTGACTCGTTCTCCGACAAGGAAAAGACCGTAGCCATAAGTACGCTGATCCGACGCCAATCCCTGGCACTTTCCCTTCTGGATGCCATCGTCGAAGGCCGGGTGGACAAGAAACTCCTGACCGCCTTTCACGCCCGCCAGCTGGGCAACCTCAAGAGCAGCTCTGTCGACGATAAACTGGCCAAGGTCTGGGGCAAAGTCACCGTGACCCCTGAGGCTCAACAGAAGCAAATCGCCGAGTTGGAAAAGAGGGTTGGAGAAGCGCCGCTCTGGGCCTTCGATGCGGGAGAAGGCAGAAAGCATTTTGTGCTGCTCTGTTCGCCTTGCCATCAACTGGACGGCGAGGGCGCCGACATCGGACCCAGCTTGACCGGCTCCGGAGCCAACGGTGCCCGCTACTTCATCGAAAACATGATCGATCCGCACGCCGTCATCGGGGCAGACTATCAAGCATCGCTCATTGAGACCAAAGATGGGGAATTCGTTTCAGGCTTGATCGAGGAGGAGACCGCGACCGCCGTCACGATGCGCACGGTGTTGGGCTCCGTCACGGTTCCGCGCACCAACATCGAGACCCTCTCTCTCGGAAAGCAATCGATGATGCCTTCGGGCTTGCTTGACGGCCTCAACGAGCGTCAGCAGATCGAGTTGCTGAAGTTCTTGCGGTCCCTTTAGCCTTGGGTGTGGTTGAAGGTCTGATCTGACGTGCTACTGTGGTCCCATTGGCCCTTAACAAGCGCATGCTATTCAGTTTCGCTCGCAACAAGGCCGGGCGATGGGGATTACCATTGATCATCAAAGCGGACTCCTGAGCGGTGCGTCTGATCGGCGGAGTGTGGATGGTGCCGCGGTGGGGTATTGACTCGAAGGGGGCTGTCCAGTTGTGGTCTGAAGAGCGGAGCCTGTCCGCGGATGACTCACGGTTCAAGGTTGCCTACGGCAGGTCATAGCTTGTTTTCGGTGTCCATATAAACAGAGTGCTGACAGCTCCCAGGTTGGTTCTCAATGTGGCTTGCTTTTTATGCTAACCGTCCCGGTTTCCCCTTGGATATTGCGTCCATGGATCAGCACCTTGATGAGAGGCGACTCATAGCGCCAGTTTTTTATCACCAGGTCAGCACTGTCGCTGACGACTTCACGGGGCTCAAATAAAAGCTTCATCTTTACTTCCTGCGTTCCATACATCTCCAGTCCAACCGAGGCGCTGTCCGGGCCGCTCTGAAATCCTTCGACGTTATAGGTGCCGTCGTTCAAAACGTAGGTGGGCATAGCCGATGTTCCTGTGGTGAAGGTCAGGGTATACTGATTCTTCCCCAGTTTGGGCAAAACGATATAGGCAAATCCCCGTTCTTCGTAATAACAGGCGATGTCCCCTTTGTTCATCGATGCCGAAGAAATGTGTTCACCCTCTTGCAGCTTGTGTTTGAACAGCAGATTTCCCAGAAGGTCGAGCTTGTAGGCCCAGTCGGGCATACTGCCGTTATCAATGAGAACGGTGTTTCCGCTGATGGATATGTGAGAAAATCTCCTGTATAAGAATTGCGAGTGAAGTTGAGCCGTGTTCTTCGCGGTATAGCGATTTGGATCATCTTTCACCTTGTTGAACCACGTTATCCATTTGTCCCCTGCCTGCTGGTTGTTGTCTGCATCGAGGCCTACAAAATTAGTCCAGTGACTGGTCATGAATTCTGTTTCTGGATAGGTATTGGGCGCGCTGTTGGGAGCATCCCAGGCAACGCCTCCCGTGCGCAGAAGAACCATCAGGCCATGGTCGGTCACGTATTCCCTGTCCGGCGGCAAGGCCGCATACTTCACACCCCAGGCACGCATGAGCGCCCCGGTGTCCTCGGGATCGTCAGGGTTGTAATAGTAATTAGCCGCGGCGGTGCGAACGCTCTTGGGAAAGTCCATTTCGTATTGGTCGATAAGCTTTTTGAAACATTCCATATGACCCCACAAAACGTCATAAGGCCTCTTTCTCTGATTGTCAGCCCATTCGGCCCTTGACGGATGATGGGTCTCGGCATCCCAGAATTCATGCCTGACGCCGTGCAAGCCGAACTCGAGGTGTGCCGCGTTCTCTTTTACATAATCCATTGTCACAAAATCGCTGTCGCTCACCAGAGCCGAATTATCCCAGTTGCTTCCCTTTTCGTTGGTGGTTGGGTACTGGGCGCAAATATTGGACCTGTCAAATTCACTCATTATGAACAAGCCCTTGATTCGTACTCCCACCGCTTTGCTGAGGTAGACGATAACTTCGTAATCCTGCAATGTCATCATTCGTCCACGGGGTAAGCCCAACCGATAGGGACCACCTGATTCATGCATATCCCATCCCTCTTTCCAGCCCAGATCGTCAATATCGATGGCCATGGGTTTGGGAACGTTTATGGCGAAAGTCACAGCAGTGAAGAATAAGAAGGGGGCCACAAGTATGGACCTGAATAGAAGGGACGTCTTCATATCGACTCCTTAACCTGAGGGCGGGATCTTGAATCTGATTCGTATTTCCTTATTAGCTCAACCAAGGGCCACTTTCCCTATGAATATGCTAGCTGTTCTCAGCAGCAAAAGCATGATGTCTTCGATTTCTTTTGCTGCGCAATCAACGCCCACTTCCGGCAGCAAGCTGCCCCCATCGCTACTACGTTGAGTCAATTTCGTGAACGGTTGCAGAAAACGGTACGGCAACATCTATTGTATGACCATTTGCAAATGTACCATCCGCTGTAATAGCTGAAACATTAGAAGTCATCCCAAAACCTGTTTTGTA
>JADFHU010000836.1 GCA_022567055.1 Planctomycetota bacterium | reverse complement strand
GATTCTTGCGGAACGCCGTATTCCAGCTCGATTTCGTCGGGGAAGGTCCAGTGGTTCTTCCGCATCAACTGCAGGACCTCTTTGATCGGGGTCTCGCCCTGGCCCCAGGGCAGGTTCCCGCCTGTCTTGGTTCTGTCCTTGAGATGCAGGCTGACAATACGTTCATGATGCTTCTCCATGAGGGGAATCGGAGACTCCCCTGTGCCTGCAACGTAGTGACCGATATCAAGATTGATGCCCAAATAGTCGCTATACGACAGAACGTCTCCGTCATACGTCGTCGGCGTGATCTGCGTGTGGTTGTGGAAGCCGATCCAGATCTTGTGCTTATCGGCAAAGGGGCCGAGCCTTTTGGCGATGTCTTCCGAAATCTCACGGGTGATGGTGGTAGCCCCCAGGGCCTTGGCGACATTGAAGGTGTTGTCGATCTCTTCGTCCGTCATGCTCGCGGCGCCAATGTTGCCGAACTTGACGATATGGATGTTGACGCCCGCATCATTGTACATCTTGCGGAGCGTCCGGTACTTCTCCATGGGGACCGCCAATCGTTGCTGGAGCCGTTCTTCTTGTTGCTGTCGACGTTCTTTCCGCTGCTCGTCTGTCATCTGCTCGCCGCGCCGCCGACGCCGTCTGCCGCCGCTGCGTAGCCCGACGTAATCATCGACCGGGCCGCTCATCAGTTCAATTTCGCTGAGCCCACACTTCAAGATTGCCTGCAGTGTCCCCTCCGCCGTCGTTTCCATGCTACGGAAACTGTAGGTGATCGTCCCGATGCGTACCCCGTCGATAACGGAATTGGGCCTGTCCTGAGTCGGTTCATCGGCACTCCTCAGGTGGGTACCCGGCACTACCGCATAGGCTGCGGCTGCCGCCGCACTACCCAGCAACTCCCGGCGGGACATCTCTTTGCCTCGTTCATTCTTCATCTGTTAACTCTTACTTCCTGTAGGCTGGCCTTAGGCCCTTCAACATCGGATAATGCTTGGTATTGAGAGTCTTCAACTTCGCGTTTTCAGCTTCAGCGGTAGCCCCTGTTATTAGTTCCTGTCCCATTCGATTCGTGCTGCCCTGAAGTCAGGGAGATCCGTACGGTCCTTCCAGATCCCGGCAGCCTCTTGCAATATGCTCTCTCGCCTTTGGGATCCAGCCTGATGGATAAAACGATCAACGGCCTCTCTAATGAGTTCACCCACCTTCATCCCTGAGGCCTTCGCGATAGCGGCTAAATCTTCACGTTGGCGATCTGTCAGGTATATTTGTATTCGAGCCATGCCATTGTCCTCAAGACTGTATACCTTTACACTATGCACCGCGGCCAATCCCTGTCAAGTTCAACATGGATTAACCTTCAAGCCAGTGCCATGGCCAGGCGTAGCAGACAGTGAGTACGGGGCAGCGGGGATTTCTTGATTTAACATGATCTAGGTGGGTATAGTGTACGGTTGTTCATGGCACATGATAAAACCCAGATCTGGTCCTGCGTGTTGCTTGCCGCGGTTTTGTCAATGGTTTCGGCCAGTAGTCTTGCTGATACCCTCTACCATATCGCGACAGATGGCAACGACGCGTGGAGCGGCCATCTCGTCCGGCCCAATGCGGAGCGCAGCGATGGGCCGCTGGCCTCGTTGACGGCGGCGAGAGACAGGGTACGCATGCTGAAAGCCGGCGGTCCTTTACGAGAGCCGGTCCGCATCATTGTCGAAGAAGGCAACTACCCACTCCATAAGCCCCTGGTCCTCGAAGCGCAGGATAGCGGCACGGCACAGTGTCCCATCACCTATGAGGCGGCCCGCGACGCCAAGCCGAGTTTCAGCGGTGGCCGGCGCATCACGGGTTTTCAGCGGGATGCCCGAGGCATCTGGAAGACAAAGATCGAGGAGGTGGCCCAAAGAGTCTGGTCATTCGAGCAGCTTTTTGTCAACGGCAAGCGGGCGACTCGGGCGCGCACGCCAAATCGATTCTATTTCTACATGCAGAAGGTCGGGCAAGAGAAGCTTGACTCACCTGGCCCCGCCGGCGCCACGCACAGACAGCGCATCGGTGTGCGTCCGGAAGACCTGGATCACCTGAGCCAACTCGACCCTGAGGCGCTGAGCCGGGTCAATGTGATGATTTACCACA
>JADFHU010000201.1 GCA_022567055.1 Planctomycetota bacterium | reverse complement strand
CCCTTTGAAATCGGCCGGAAAAAGCAAGGCCTTGCCCGAGTGCCGGCGACCCGCTATAGTGTGAATTTTGAGGTAGGAACCGCAACACCCGCCGAGTAATCTAACGACATGCCAAAACAATCCGACACGCGAAAAACCAAAGCAACCTGTAGTTTCTGTGGACAGACAGGCAAGCGGACGGAGACTCTCATCGAAGGTCCCGATAATGTGTATATCTGCCCCGACTGTGTGGAACTGTGCCACAACATCATTCGCCAGAACAAGAAGCAACAGGGCAGCGGCAGTGGCAGCCTGAAGAAGGCCTCGCGACCGCGTGAGATCAAGGAATTCCTGGATCGCTATGTCATCGGCCAGGTCCACGCCAAGAAGTATCTCTCCGTCGCCGTCTACAATCACTACAAGCGCCTGCTGCACAGTGAAGGCGGTGACAGCGACATCGAACTGGACAAATCGAATGTGCTGTTGATCGGTCCCACCGGCTGCGGAAAGACGCTGCTGGCAAAAACACTGGCCAGGAAACTCGAAGTGCCCTTTGCCATCTGCGATGCGACTACCGTGACAGAGGCAGGCTACGTCGGCGAAGATGTAGAGAATTTCCTGCTGAAACTGGTGCAGGCCGCCGACTACGATGTGGAGGCAGCCCAACGAGGTATCGTCTATATAGACGAGATAGATAAAATAGGTAAAACCTCTCAGAATGTCTCTATCACACGTGACGTGTCCGGCGAAGGCGTCCAACAGGCCCTGCTCAAGATGCTCGAGGGTACCACGGCCAACATCCCTCCTCAGGGTGGACGCAAGCACCCGGAGCAATCCTACATCCAAATCGACACTACCGAGATCCTCTTCATCTGTGGCGGGACTTTTGTGGGCATCGAGAACATCGTCAAAAAACGTCTGGGAAAGCAGATGATCGGGTTCAGCTCTGAACTGGCGAAACACGAGGACAGCCCGCATGACGCCAATGTTCTGGAACAGATTATTCCCGAAGATGTCATCGAATATGGCATGATTCCCGAGATGGTGGGTCGCCTTCCGGTGATTACGACACTTGCGCCTCTGGACGAGCAAGCCTTGATCGACATCTTGACCAAGCCGCGGAACGCACTCTGCCGGCAGTATGAGCGTTTCTTCGAGATGGATGAAGCCCACCTGGAGTTCACGGAGGCGGCCCTGAAGGCCATCGCGGTCAAGGCCCTCAAGCGCGATACCGGCGCCCGAGCCCTAAGGGCCATCACCGAAGAGTTGATGATTGACTTGATGTACGATCTGCCCGAAGAGGCAGAGGGCTCCAAGTATGTGATCACGCAGGACATCGTCAATGGTGACGTCGACCTCTCGGCGGCCCGGCAGCTTCCCAAGCGAGAATCCGCCTAGCCCAAACCGATTACTGACTACTGACTACTGATCACCGATTGCTGGCTTTTCATATCCCAACTCACACGCGCTAAGTATGGTAGTCTGCATTGATAGCCACGTATTCCTTGCTCAGATCGACACCGTAGCAAAAATCCCGGTAGGGTCCGACGCCCAACGCTATAGAAATGGTGTGCTCCTTCCGGGAGATGATGCGCCGCGCCTCCTTGATGTCGAACTTGCAGGGAACGCCTCGGCGAAAAACCGTCAGCTTGTCAAGTTTGCAGCTCAAGCGGTCGAGGCGCAACGTCACGCCGGCAGAACCAATCGCACAGAGGATCCGACCCCAGTTCGGGTCGGCGCCGTGGACAGCGCACTTGACCAGATCGTAGTCTGCGACCGCGCGGGCCGCCCGAGCCGCCTCCCTCTGGCTGGCCGCCCCCGTGACGACGACCTTAAACATGCGTGTTGCCCCTTCGGCATCCAACGCCATCTGTCTGGTCAGATCGTCGCACAGTGACACCAGGGCATGGACCCAACGCCGGTAGGCCGGCTGCTGAGCGGTGCTCGGTTTATTGCCTGCCAGCCCCGACGCCAGCAGAATGGTGGTGTCGTTGGTGCTTTGGTGACCATCCACGGTTAGCCTGTTGAGGGACGCGCCGACAGCCGTTCGCAGGGCCCTGGCCAGCAACGATTGATGCATGGCCAGGTCTGTGGTCAAGAAACAAAGCGTGGTGGCCATGTTGGGCCCGATCATACCGGCCCCTTTGATCGTCCCCGCCACGGTAATGTCACGACCCGATGCCCTGAATCGGCGGACGGCCTGTTTCGGTCTGGTATCCGTCGTCATGATGGCTCGCGCAAACTGCAAGCCGGCCTGGGCTGAATGTGACAGCGCGCGAGCGGCCACGCCGATACCCTGCCGAACATTCGACATTGGCAAAGGTTCCCCGATGACGCCGGTGGAGGCCAGCAGGACCTGTTCCATCTGCCCCCCTAGGTGCAAGGCGGCCTCGCGACACATCGCTAGGGCGTCCTTACGTCCCGATCGACCGGTGCAGGCATTGGCGTTGCCCGAATTGGCGATCACAGCCTTGATGCGACGACTCCCGGTCGCGTGGTCCCGACAGACCTCCACGGCTGGCGAGGTAATCCGGTTGGTCGTGAACACCGCCGCTGCCTTGGCACCCGTGGGACACGAGATGAGTCCTAGGTCCAAGTTGCCCGATTGCTTAATGCCACAGCGGATGCCGGCAGCCTTAAAGCCTTGCGCTGCGGTGATGGAATCGTTTGCCATGATTTGTCCTGATAGAATTGTTGAGACTCGTGTTTTCGACAGGCGTCGTTCCGATCAAAGTAGGCCCAGGGTCTCGTCCAGGCCAAACAGAATGTTCATGTTTTGGATTGCCTGCCCCGCCGCCCCCTTGACCATATTGTCGAGCGCCGCGAAAACGACCACCTTCCCCTTGGTCACGGTGGGAAAGAGTTGGCAGTAGTTCGTCTTCGTGACGTCCTTTAGATGGGGACTGGTCCGACAGATCTGTACGAATGGCTCATCGCGATAAAACGATTCAAATAGTTCGAACAGTTGTTCGGACGTGACCTCTCCCTGCGGTTCCATATAAAGGGTCGAGAATATGCCCCGGTCGAAGGGACCGGCGTGAGGCTGGAAGAGGACGCCCACCTTCTCCCCGGCCACATCGGAGACGATTTGCTCGATCTCCGGTGTGTGCCGATGGTTTCCCACGCCATAGGCAAAGAGATTCTCGTTCATGTTGGGGAAGTGGAAGGCCGCAGTGGGTTTCTTCCCCGCACCCGAGATCCCGGTCACTGCGTTCACGATCAGGGTACCCGTCCGGACCCGACGCTGCTTTAGCAGCGGTGCAGCCGCCAGTATGGCCGCCGTCGGGAAACAACCCGGGTTGGCGACGAGGTCCGCCTGCCGAATCTGATCACGGTACAGTTCCGGCAAACCATAGATGGCTTTGGCCAGATTGGCAGGGTCCGCATGCTTCAGGCCGTAAGTTTGCTCGTACACCGCTGCGTCCCGGAGGCGATAGTCGGCGCTTAGATCGACGACTTTGCAGCCCGCCGCCAGCAGCTGCGGCACACACGTCATGGAGGTCTTGTGCGGGAGGCAGCAGAGTGCCACATCCGCCCGGTCGGCCAGCCTGCTCAAGTCCAGAGGCTCTACGTCCATAGAGACCCGCCCCTTGAACCGGGCAAACAGGTCACTGAGAGGGCCGCAGTCCCGACGGCCCGTGAGATAGGTCAACTCGGCCTGCGGATGTCCCAGCAGGATCTCAACCGATTCTGCGCCGGTATAACCACTCGCACCAACAACAGCTACTCGTACCATGTTGAATACTGTCCTCTAAAAAAAAAGCCGCCAGTTTTGAACCCGGCGGCTGAAGGATATCCAAAATCTGTGTAGGCACTAGCGTTTCGAAAACTGGAATCGCCGCCGCGCACCGCGTTGCCCGGGTTTCTTCCGTTCGACCATACGCGGATCGCGTGTCAGACAATTGGCATCCCTCAGGGCCTGGGTGTAGTTGTCGTCGTAGTTCATCAGGGCCCGCGCAACCCCCAGCAATGACGCCCCTGCCTGACCCGTCGTGCCGCCGCCCCTGACGTTGACGAAGATGTCAAAGACCTTCTCGGCGTCCACAACCTTCAACGGGGCCACCACGGTATTTCGATCCTGGACCCGCCGGAAGTATTCATCGAGTTCTCTCTTGTTCACCAGCAGCTTACCGCTACCCGGCCTAATCCGCACGCGGGCCACAGAACTCTTGCGTCGGCCCGTGCCCCAGTAGAATCCACCGAGGTCGGGCTTTTTCTTTTTGGGTGTATCCGGTACCACCTGGGGACCCACGGGTGTGGGAGCAATGTTTAGCGTGTCGCCTGGCACATCAGTCATAGTGATTTAGCTCTCTGTTAAGAAAAACTTTAATTGCCCGCCGCAGATAGATCTACCCTTCGGGGTGTTTGCGCCTGATGCTCATGGCTAGGGCCCCGGTACACCTTCAGTTTCTTTAGCATTTGTCGGCCCAATCGCGTCTTGGGCAGCATGCGACGTACGGCCAGTTCCACCACTTTTTCGGGCTTCTTTTCCATCATGTCGGCAAAGCTAACAACCTTACGGCCGCCGGGAAAATGAGTGTAGTGGTCGTACTGCTTTTGTTCCGCCTTCTTGCCCGTCACTTTCACCTTTTCCGCATTCACCACGATGACGTAGTCGCCGGTGTCGATATGAGGGGTATAGCAGGGCTTGGTCTTGCCCATGAGAATGGGCGCTATCTTGGAGGCCATGCGACCCAAGACGGCCCCGTCTGCATCCACCAGCACCCACTCCTGCTCCACCTCATTTTTCTTGGCCATGTAGCTCTTCATAGTCCGGGTCTCTTTCGTCACATAAATCGTTTCATCTTAGTGTGTGCCAGCTCTCTGTCAATACTTTATTGAGGGGACTTTTCGCTTTTCCGGGCGGCCGAAACCGACCCTATTCCCGACGGACACGTTGCCATATCAGCCCAGCTCGGTACAATACCCGCTGCCAAATCCGGGCTCTGTGCTTAAAGAGTCGATCTGGCTCAGAGTTAAACCGGGAACCCGCATGACCGTGATTTCAGTCCGGAACGTACACAAGCACTATAAACGCGTCCTCGCCGTGAAGGGGGTCGGTTTCGACGTCGAGCAAGGGACCTGCCTGGGGTTCTTGGGACCCAATGGGGCGGGAAAGAGTACCCTCATGAAAATGCTCTATGGTCGGTGTCGGCCGGACTCGGAACCAAGATGCTCGATCAACCTCTTTGGGTATGAACCCAGCCGGGATGAACTGGCGATCAAGCATCTCTCCGGGGTGGTGTCGCAGGACAACAACCTGGATGAAGAGCTGAACGTGAGGCAGAATCTGATGGTCTACGCTCGGTTCTATGGCATGTCCCGGCACAGGGCCCAGGCTCGGATAGACGAACTGTTAGCATTCATGGAATTGCCCGAGAAGGCAAACGAGAAGATCAAACAGCTCTCGGGCGGCATGAACCGACGTTTGGTCATGGCGCGTGCCCTGCTCAACTCGCCCCGTCTCTTGATCCTGGATGAACCCACGACAGGCTTGGATCCCCAGGTCCGTCACCTGATCTGGGATCGACTTCGGCGCCTCAAAAAACAGGGCACCACCATCCTGCTGACGACCCACTACATGGAAGAGGCCTTTCGGCTCTGCGACAAGCTCCTCATCATGCATGAGGGTCAAAAGATCATGGAGGGTGCACCCCGGGCTCTGATCAAGGCCAACATCGAGGCCTTTGTCTTTGAGCCCTTGGGCAATGAGACCGCGTTTTCTATGGCGGATAGTCCGGTACCCCCCTCCATTCGCCGGGAAGAGTGCCTCGGTGTCACGCGCTACTTTTCGGATAGTCTGGAAGATCTGAAAGCGCTTGCCGACCAGGTGGAGGACGGACAGTATCACCTGCGACACTCCAATCTGGAGGATGTGTTCTTAAAGACCACGGGAAGGGTACTCAATGACACGCAGTAGTTCCGACTACCCTGCCCTGCGAACACGGCTCTGCAGCGTGTGGCTGCGGCACTTCCGTGTCTACACCAAGAACCTTTTCAGCAACTGCCTGCCCCCCTTTCTGGAGCCCCTCTTGTTTCTGGCCGGCGTGGGTCTGGGACTCGGCAAGTATATTACCGGAAGCGTGGACGGACTACGCTATCTCGAATTCATCGGCACAGGCCTGCTCGTCACCACCTCCATGTTTACGGCAACCTTCGAATGTACCTTCGGCACCTTCATTCGGCTGGAGTTCGGCAAGGTCTACGACGGCATGTTGGCGGCGCCGCTCACGGTGAAGAATCTGATTGTGGGTGAAATACTGTGGGCCGGCACCAAGGGATTCTTCTTTTCCTTGGCGGTTGCCTGTGTGTTGATGCTCTGCAGAGTCGTCCCCTTCCCACAGACACTGGCCGCTCCCCTGGTCGGGTTTCTCACCGGCACGCTGTTTGCGACCCTCGCACTGCTGGTAACCTCCTATGTGAAGACGATTCATCATTTCAACTTTTTTCTGACCGGCGTGATTTCTCCCATGTTTTTTTTCTCGGGTGTCGTCTTTCCCCTGAGTGATATGAACAGACCCCTACGCATGGTTGCGGAACTCGTGCCCCTGACCCACTGTGTGCGTTTGGTCCGCGGCGTCTGCGCCTGGAACTACCCATCGCAACTGTGGTGGGATCTGCTCTATGTCTTGCTGTTTATTACGATCGTGGGCACCTGCGCCCTGAGGCGTCTGGGCAAGCGCTTGATCGACTAGACCCACCTGAGCCTAGTAGACATGACTTGGGGCAATGCGCTGCTGAACAAAGACCTTGCCGGTCAGCATGTCGGTGAATTGCATCTTAACGGTCAGTGGTGATGCCACGGCGACGGCTGCAGAGGGCAACTCGAATTCGAGACGGTAGTTGATGGTCAAGAGCGAAGCGTACCACAACGCCCGCAGCGCGGGCGGCTCAACCCGCCACTCACCGATCATGGCGCCCTGTGCCGAGCCCTCCAGATTCCAGAGTTGCACGTCCACAAGGCCCGCTGCCTTGACAATGTCCCCATCTTGATCGATGGGCTTCAGGTAGACCCGCAGGGTATCCGCCACGTTGTCGCCGCTTTGATCGTAGAGCCCAGTGTACTTGCTAAGCTTGACCTGCTTCAGGTGATAGAGATAGTTTTTTTCAACTGCCTCGGGGAGTCCGGCCAAGGTATCGACCTGTCCCTGCAAACGCTCTGTCAACTGTTCGAGTCTCGCGATCTGTCCCTGCAGTTCCAGTCGCTCCTTCTGAAGCCGAGCAATCCGTTCACTCGACCCGTCGCCAGGTGGGGGGGACCCGCAGCCCAACAGTGGTAAAACGCTCAGCAAAACCAGAAAGCGAACGAGTTTGCATTGAGGATGACGGCTAGCCACGGCGGATCAGTCTTCCTGGTCTTGCGCTTTCACAATTTCCGGGGCCTTCTTCAGGATCTTGTCGGCCAGACCATATTCGATCGCCGCCTCGGCACTTAGCCAGAGATTGCGATCACAGTCTTTCTCTATCTTGTCCGCATCCTGACCGGTATGTGTGGCCAGAATCTTGTACAGCCGCGCGCGCAGACGCAATATCTCTTCGGCTTCAATCTCGAGATCGCTGGCCGGCCCCTCTACGACACCTGACAGCATAGGCTGATGCAGCAAGATACGGTTGTTTTGCAGGAGGAAGCGCTTGCCGTGTGCCCCCCCGGCGAGCAACACGGAGCCCATGCTGGCGGCCTGTCCCACGCAATAGGTCGCCACGTCACAGCGGACAAACTGCATGGTGTCATAGACCGCAAGGCCCGCGGTAATGGAGCCACCCGGGGAATTGATATAGAAATGAATTGGGCTCTTGGTGTCTTCGTTGCTCAAAAAGAGCATCTGAGCCACGATCAAATTGGCAGACGAGTCGCCAACAGGGCCCCCTAAGAAAATGATCCTGTCCTTGAGCAGTCTTGAATAGATATCATAGGCTCGCTCGGTTCGTCCGCTCTTTTCAATGACAATCGGCACCAAAGTCTGATTCACGTTCATTGCTTACCCTCTGTATGGCATAATGGGCTAAGTGCCCTGGCTTTACGGGTTGCGCTCGTCTAGCTATCGCTTTTGGAACTCTTGGTTTTCTTTTCATCCTCTTCTGTCAGGACCTCATCGATAAGACCATACTCTTTGGCCTCGGCCGCCGTCATATAGCAATCTCGCTCGGTTTCCGCCCGGATTTTCTCTTCATCTTGGCCTGAATGCTTGGCAAGGACCTTGTTGATCACCGCTTTGGCCTTGATGATTTCTTCTGCCTGAATCTTCACATCCGCCGCCTGACCCGTGAGGCCGCCCCAGGGCTGATGCAGCATGATCTTGGCGTGAGGCAGCGCGAAGCGTTTACCCTTTTCACCGGCGGCCAGAATGACGGCGCCCCCCGATTGAGCCCGGCCGATGCAGTAGGTTCCCACTTTGGAGGCAATGAAACGCATGGTATCGTAGATGGCCATGGTATCATCCACGCTCCCCCCCGGGGAATTGATGTAGAGACTGATGTCACCGGCCTTCAGGTTGTCCAGGTAGAGCATTTTCATGATCACCTCAGCAGACCGGGCATA
>JADFHU010000200.1 GCA_022567055.1 Planctomycetota bacterium | reverse complement strand
AGTGAAGTGGGGGATCTGGTGGCGGAACAGCTGGTCCGTTGAGGATTCTCTCGGAGCGCGTCAAATATGGGCAAGGAAGTAATCAGTAATCAGTGATCAAGTAATCAGTTATTAGCCCAAACCGACCACTGAGGACGCAGGACCGATTACCGATGACCGATGACTGATTACTGAACGCTAGGAATCTTCGAAAAATGGGGTTTCTGGCGCATCGAACGGCTACCTGGATTAGAATTGACCCCAACCGACCCCCTCGGTATGATGCTGCGGTTTGTCCGTAGCAAGGCTTGGGGACCTGCAAGAAATAACTTGGACTTTTGAATGCCCAATTGCACCCCATCTTTGATCGCTTCTCAATCGCGACATCCGCGACGTAGAACAGCTACGCCTGTGGTGTCGCTCAATCGGGCGCGACCAAATATGGGGCACACTTGGACCCCAAATTGTCCAACTTATTTATTGCCGATCCCTTAGGGACCTAGAATCATGAACTCATGCGTGGTAGGATTGCAGTGGGGTGATGAAGGCAAGGGTAAGGTTGTCGACATCCTGGCTGCCAAGAGTGATATCGTCGTGCGATACGCGGGCGGGGCCAACGCGGGCCATACCGTTGTCGTCGGTGACACCAAGTTTGCCTTGCACATTATGCCGAGTGGCGCGATTCGCGACGGTGTCACTTGTGTGATCGCCAATGCCGTGGTCCTGGATCCCGAAGTCCTGCAGGGAGAAATAGAAGGCCTCGCCCAGCGGGGGATCGACCTGACCCGTCGGCTGTTTATCAGCGACAATGCCCATGTGGTGCTGGATTATCACAAGATAGAAGATCGCTTGCGCGAGGATTCCCTCGGGAACAAAAAACTCGGCACCACCATTCGTGGCATTGGCCCCTGTTACGCCGACAAGGTAGGTCGCAGTTATGCCGTACGCATGGGAGATTTCCGGAACCTGGATCGCCTCTCAGAAACGTTGGCGCGCATTGTCGATTATAAGAACAGGCTCTTAGCGGGCCTCTATGGCGCCGAGCCCATTCCCTTAGATCCCATCATCGAAAAATGTAGGATCCATGCCCATGCCCTGTGTCGCTACGTGGTGGACACCACAGAGTATTTGCATACCGCGATTGACGCAGGCAAATCGATCCTCTTCGAAGGGGCTCAGGGCACGCTGTTAGACCTGGACCATGGCACCTTTCCCTACGTGACGAGTTCAAATTCCAGTTTGCTCGGCATGCCTTCCGGGTGTGGGGTCTCTGCGAAGCTAGTGGATCGTAGCGTGGGGATCGCTAAGGCCTATACCACGCGGGTCGGGGAGGGTCCCTTTCCGACCGAACTCGACAACGACATCGGACAGTACATTCGCGAGCGCGGACATGAGTATGGCACGACCACCGGTCGTCCTCGCCGCTGCGGCTGGATGGATGCGGTCGCTGTCCGGTACTCGGCTCGCATTGGTGCGATTGACGAGATCGCCATGATGCACCTGGACACCTTGGCGGGCCTGAAGGAACTGAAGATCTGCAGGGCCTATCGAATCGACGGCAAAGAGACCACCTTCTTTCCGGCGAACATCGATCGATTGAGTCTGGCGGAGCCCGTCTATGACACACTGCCCGGGTGGGAGGAGGATCTCCGGCAAGTCTCGCGCTTTGAGGATCTGCCGCAGACGGCCCAGACCTATGTTGGCCGGGTCGAAGAGATTACCGGCAAGCCCGTCACGGTCATCGGCGTGGGGCCTAAGCGCAGCGAAACGATCGTGCGAACCCGATGTGACCTTTAAGATCGCCATGGATTCTGAGCAACGACTGGAGACTACCGCTGAGCGTTTGGGGATTCGTCCTGAGCAGGCTCCACGCAATATCGCCATCATTATGGATGGGAACGGACGCTGGGCCCAGCAGCGGTCCCTGCTTCGGGCGGAGGGACATTGCGAGGGCGCCAAGACCGCCCAGCGCGTCGCCCAGGCCTGTTCGCGTTCCGGTATCAAGTCACTCACCCTCTATTCCTTTTCGATGGAGAACTGGAAGCGGCCGAAAGACGAGGTTGATGCCCTGATGGGTCTCTATGAAGAGTACCTCATCAGTATGCGTCCGATGTTTCTGCGCGAGGATGTGCGATTGTTGCACTTGGGACGGATGCACGATCTGCCGGCCTCCGTGCAGAGGGAGCTGACCAAGACCATTGAGCAGACGAGTATCCATGAGGGCATGACGTTGGCGCTGGCCCTGAACTACAGCGGACGCGGTGAACTGATTGATGCGACCAAGCGGATCGCCCAGCGCTGTGTCACAGGGGAACTCTCCGTAGATCGCATCGATGAGGACTGTCTGAGTCAACACCTCTACACGGCATCGATGCCTGATCCGGACCTGGTCATTCGAACGGCGGATGAGTCTCGCATCAGCAACTTTCTCCTCTGGCAGATCTCCTACAGCGAATTCTACGTCACCAAAACCCTCTGGCCGGAGTTTGATGAGCGGGACTTGGACGATGCCATCCTGGCCTATGCGGCAAGAGATCGTCGATTTGGAGCGATTGATACGCCTCTCTGAGGCCGTCTCACAAGACCGGGAGTCGTGCTATGGGAATTAAAGTTGTTGTTGTCGGCGCGGGGGGGCGCATGGGCGGGCGAGTGATCGCGCTGGCGCTGGAATCGGGTGAATTCGACATCGTGGGCGCCGTGGACGGATCGACGCATCCCGAGCTGGGCAAAGATGCAGGACAACTCGCCGGTGTGCATCCCATCGAAGTGACATTGGCGGATCAGTTTCCCATCCAGGGCGACGTCGTGATCGATTTTTCCGTACCGGAGGCCACCGACCGGACCTTGGACTTCTGCGGCACGCACGAAGCCGCTCTGGTCTTGGGGACCACCGGGCTGGAGGAGTCACAGAAGCAGGCTCTAGAAAACCTCTCTTCCCGGGTCCCGGTCATTTACGGCACCAACATGGGCGTGGGCATGAACACCCTCTTTGCCCTGGTGGGCAAGGTCGCCCAAACGCTGGGAGAGGCGTATGACATCGAGATCGTTGAGCACCATCATCGCTTCAAGAAGGATGCCCCCAGCGGCAGTGCCCTGAGCCTGGCGGAGAGTATCTCCGAGGCAACCGGCCGTTCCTGCCCCGATTGTCTCACGCTGGGACGCGCGGGGAAGGAGGCCCTGCGCCAAAAGGGCACCATCGGCATGCACGCCATCCGAGCCGGTGACATCGTGGGTATTCATTCGGTGATCTACAGCACGCTGGGCGAGACCATCACCATCAACCATACCGCCCACAGCCGAGACACCTTCGTCCGCGGCGCCATGCGCGGCGCCCAATGGCTCATCGGCAAAGCGCCCGGCATGTACTCCATGCGAGACGTATTGGGGATTGAGTGAGCGTCAGCGTGCCAGCAGGCGGATCTCCATCATGTTTCCCTTGGTATAGTTGAATCCCCGTTTGGAACCGAGCGAGTCGAGATTCAGGTTCATCCCCTCTGCAGCCAGTTCGGTGAGGGCCCTCTGCGAGATGATCAACAGCCCGGGACCCTCGATTGCAAGCCATGCCTGCAGAGCCTCCCGGGTCCCGAGAGGGTCGAGCGTGGCGCCAATGTAGAAGTTGAGGGTGGGCTCGGCGTAGTCGTAAGTGCCAATGGGGGGCAGATCCCGACCCTTCTCTCTTACCATGCGAGCGAGGGTCGGTGAGATCTTGAGGGTCTCGATTGCGGGCATGACGTAGAGCAGAAAGGGCAGGAGAAATGCCAGGGTGCCGGCAACCAGTATCCTGGCAAGGTATTGGGGTTTTGATGTGCGCATGGCCCACATGACGGCCGCCGCCTCCCCTAGCAGGACCAGACCGCACAACACCGTTGCCGGCGGCAGATCCAACATCCTGACATACCAGGGCGCCGCGATCAGGGCCAGTCCCGGTAGTGTGGACATCGCCAAGAAGAGCCCGGCGCCACGCTGCAACCAACGCAGGTCTTGCTGAGCCAATGAACCGTGACGCACTGCGTCCAAGGTGGCGCCGATCGCCAATGCTGCCATGGGCCAGAGGAAGAGGATGTAGTGGGGTAGCTTGGTGGCCACCAGGGTCATCACGATCAGGAGAGGCACTGTCCAGGCCAGGAAGAGCGACCGGAAGGGTGTTCCTCCCAGGCGCCTGCCCAGGCAGGCCGAGAGGGCCCCCGGCAAGAAGAGCGTCCAGGGAAAGAGCCCGATCAGGATCACCGGGAGATAGTAAGGCAAGTACAAGAGAAAGCGCCCGCCGTGGTGTTCGAGCGGCTTGGCAGCGCGAGAGAGGACATGGTGGCCGATGCCCTGCCGGAAAAACTCGCCCTCCGTCGCCGCATTGGCCGGCAGCGCCCACAGCAGAAAGAGAATCAGTCCCAGGCCGCCTGCCAACGTCAACTCGCGTAGGCGCCAGACGGTCGGGTACGGTCGGCGGGCAAGACCCACCGTGACGGCCAAGGCCAGCAGCGGCATGCCCCCGACCGGACCCTTGGCCAAGAGCGCGCCTCCCACCGCCAATCCCAGCAGCACCTGGGCCCACCCGCGCCTGGTGGAGGTCGCGAATCCCACGAACACGGCCATCTGTGCGACCATGAAGGGCAACAGCACGCCGTCGGCCGTTGCGGCCGTCCCCATATACAGCATCATCAGGCTGGTGGCGAGGATGGCCATGGCCCAGAGTCCGACTCTGGTGTTTAAGAGTCTCTTGCCGATGAAAAAGGTCAGCCAACATGTCACCGCAGTCCCAATGCTGCCGAAGAAACGACATGCCAACTCAGTCGGACCCAAGACCCGCATGGGAATGGACATCAGCCAGTAGATCAGAATCGGCTTGTCCGGACGCAGTTGCCCGTTGAAGGTGGGAACGAGGTAATCACCCGAGGCCACCATTTCGGCCGTGGCTCGGGCGAAGCGGGGCTCATCACGATCCCACAGGGTCGCTCGCGTGTCCATGAAGAGATACGCCGCCGCGATCGCCACGGCCAACAGCATGGCCTGAACCGATGGAGACCTAAGGAACCGCGCATAATCAAACGATCCATTTCCCATCTCATCTTCAGCCGCTTCTCAATCGTGAAAACAGCGGCTTCCTTATGACAAAACTGGCTGCGCTCGGGCATCATTAAGAATCCTAAGCACCTCCGCAGTAGGCCAACTATAGCCTCGAGCCCCGGCATGCTCAAGACCCTTTACTGAAGGTCATTCCTACTCCTCCGCCCTATCCGTAGGGAACTGGCCTCAGCAGGACGTCCCGAGCCATGAGCAGGGCGGATAGTTCGCTTTCACTAAATTGACTGGTGTGTCACCTCAGTTTTGTCGAAGAGACTATGGCGCAGGGACTGGGGAACTCTGCGTGAATTCGAGTCGTCATGACTGACTTGCCCTAGTCCATTGCTATGAAAGGAACCTGTCATGAGCATCGAGGACATTATGGTGAGAGAGGTGTTGATCGGAGGCATCGATGATACCTTGGGGGATCTCAAGAAGATCTTTGAATCGAATCATCTCCACCACTTACCCATTGTCGATGCGGGCCGCCTGGTGGGCATCGTCTCCGACAGAGATGTGCTCCGATTCGTGAGCCCCTATGTGAACACGATGGGCGAAGACAATCGTGCCTTGAACACCCTCAAGAAAAAGGCACATCAAATCATGACGAGAGATGTCGTCTCAATACGCGCCAATGACACCGTTGCGGCTGCCGCATCGATGATGCTGGACAATGGTTGTTCCTGTCTGCCGGTCCTCTCAGACGCCGGCGCGATTGTTGGGATTGTGACAAAAACCAACATTCTGGACTGTCTTGTCAGGCAGGCGTCGGCTCTTTCCTGACATCGCCGCGTCAACCGGCGTCCTTTCTTGCTTCGGCTGCCGGCAAGAGGCGTCCGAAAAAAACCGATGCGCCAGTTTCGGCAGTCCGAGGTTCGGCCCTTGACCCTGCCGGCGTCGGTCTGCCCCCCCCTTTTTCAGGGGGGCGTCAGAACTCTCTTTTTTTTACCGAACACGCCCAGGCAATATGCCGATAATGTACGCGACTGGACAAAGGGACCATCGGCTAAGCGCCGCCCCATCCGGCGAAAAGGAGCGACACATGACAGTTGACGACATCATGACATCAGACGTGATTACTGCCGGGATGGACGATACGGTGGGGGGAATTGCCAAGATTTTTGAGCGACACCACATTCACCACATTCCGGTTGTGGAGGGGACTCGCATCGTGGGCGTGGTATCCGATCGTGACGTGCTCAAGGCGATAAGTCCCTTTGCCAACACCGTCGGCGAAGTCGCCCGCGACAGCAACACCCTCAAGAGAAAAGCACATCAAGTCATGACTCGACATGTAGTCACCATCTGTCCTACGGACACCGCCCTAGAGGCCGCGCTGATCATGCTGGAGAACAGGTTCAACTGCCTGCCCGTGCTTTCAAATGCCGGTGCCCTCGTGGGCATCGTGACCAAGACAGACCTGCTGAAGAGTTTCGTCGAACAGGTAACGGGGGCACAGGTCTAGTCTCTGCCAGACTGCTCCAGGTTATAAAGTCTTTCACCCGTCTCCCCAGCTTCGAGTTTGTATCCAACACACCCGTCCACCGGAAGCATCCGAGCGCTAGCGCTTTACCTCATGACACCTCCGGGAAGATCGTGTAAAACCAGCTCTGTTTGTTGGACTTTCTGAAGTCAGAGGCAGATGATAGGGTAACGGCAACACGTTTGAGATGAATCCGATGATCAACTTCATCCTGGTGTTTCTGATGCGGATGGCCCTGTGGCTACGCTACCGAATCAAGGTGTCGGGGCTTGAAGAGGTCGCCCGGGCGGGTTGCTCCGGCATCCTCTTCTTGCCCAATCACCCGGCCCTGATCGATCCGGTGATTCTCGTGACACGACTCTATGGCCGCTTCCGGGTGCGGGTCTTGGCAGACGAAACACAGATCGATCGCCCCGTGATTCGCTCCCTGGCTCGCCGGATCAATGTCCTGCCCATCCCCGATCTGGGACGCAGCGGCACCCAATCCGCGGGACAGGTTCGTGCGGCGATGGACCGCTGCGTGGCGGCTCTATCCCAGGGTGACAATTTGGTCTTATATCCGGCCGGTCACATCAATCGCCGGCACTCGGAGCAGATAGGCGCCAACAGTGCGGTCGAACGGATTCTGCGGGAGTTGCCCGATGTCCGCATCGTCTTGGTTCGTACGCGCGGTCTCTGGGGAAGCAGCACCAGTTGGGCCTCGGGACGCGTGCCGCTGATCAAGGCCCTGCTGTTGCGTGCCCTCAAGCTCGTATTCTTGAATGGAATTCTTTTCACACCCCGTCGCCAGGTAGAGATCGACCTTGCGGAGGCGGACGACCTACCCCGCCAGGCAGATCGGCGTGACCTGAACGCCTATTTGGAGCATTACCTGAATGGGGCGGATCGACCCAATACCTATGTGCCCTACACGTTCTGGGAAGGCGGTGGCGTTCGCGTTCTGCCGGAGCCACGGCTGAGCGCTTCGACCGAGCGTCAGAGAGAGATGTCACCCGCCATTCGCAGTCAGGTGATGGCCTTCCTGAAAGAGGCCACGGGCGTGACGGCCCTGGACGACTCGATGTCCCTCTCTGCCGATCTCAACATGGACTCGCTGGCCCAGGTCGATCTGATTGCCTGGCTGGAGCGGGAGTATGGCCATGCCGATATCGATATCGACGCCCTCATGACCGTTTCCGATGTGCTTTGGGCGGCCTGCGGCGAAGCCGTTTCCACAGCGGACCGGGCCGTGGAGGAGATTGCCACGTCCTGGTTCCACACGCCCACGCCCCCGGCCTGCATGGAGGGCCTCAAAGCCTCCACGGTTACAGAGGCCTTCTTGTACCAGGCGCAACGCCGCCCCGGCCGCGCGATCGTCGCCGATTCGGTCTCCGGGGTAAAGACATACCGTGACATGATCCTGGCGATCCTGCTGCTCCGCAAGCACTTCGTCTCCCTGCCGGGGTCCGTCCTGGGGATCATGCTGCCGGCCTCGGTCGGTGTCACGATTGTCTACCTGGCAACGCTCTTCGCCGGCAAGATTCCGGTGATGGTCAACTGGACCTTGGGCCGACGCAACCTCTTGCACGCGCTGGACGCATTGAAGGTTCAACGCATCGTGACAGCCAATGCTCTGCTGGCCCGCATTCGCGCGCAGGGCACCTCTCTAGAAGACATCGAAGACCGCTTCCTCGCCATCGAAGACATGCGCGGGCAAATGAGCCCCTGGGACAAGCTGTGGGCCCTGGGGCAGGCCTATTTCAATTGGTCCGTCCTGCGGCAGGCCACGGTGCCGGATACCGCGGCGGTCCTCTTTACCAGCGGATCGGAGAGTGTGCCCAAGGCCGTGCCCTTGAGCCATCGCAACGTCATGACCAATGTCTGCGACATCTATGAGTGCCTGACCGTTCACGGCTCTGACAGTTTTCTCGGCATCCTGCCTCCCTTCCATTCCTTCGGCCTGACGGGGTCGATGATTCTGCCGCTGACCTTGGGGATACGCGTGGTCTACTATCCCAA
>JADFHU010000835.1 GCA_022567055.1 Planctomycetota bacterium | reverse complement strand
TCCTGAATCCTTTCGTCTGCAGTGCAGCCTGCAAAGGGATTTAAATTATTATTGAAAAGTTGGCCTGGTTCACAGAAGTGTGTATATGGGTAGCAGTCCGTCTGACCTGTTTTCGTGCTCGTACTCAGCGAAGCGGTACTCGTAATCGAGAAGGCCGAAAAGCCGATTACGAGTACGAGTACGATTCCTACGTCGAGTCGTGTAACCCGGAGATGAACCAGGCCGAAAAGTTACTGTAAAATGACGTCGCAGAATTATAAAAGTCGTTTTTTAAAAAAGTGGGAAAGAGATTTGGCGATTGGATGCCTGTGGATTGCAATCGTTGTCCAGTGGCACTTTTCCGGCGAGTTGCACGCTAGCGATTCCCTCGGCGAAAACCCCAATGTCCTTTTCGTAGCCATCGATGACCTGAATGACTGGATCGAACCACTGGGCGGACATCCCCAGGCACGAACGCCTCATCTTTCCCGCTTCGCTGCGCAGGCCGTCAATTTCACCCGCAACTACTGTCCATCACCCGGATGCAATCCCTCGCGCTCAGCCGTCATGACCGGCTACCACCCCTATACATCCGGAATGTACTCAAACTATCAGGATTGGCGCAAGGCGATTCCGAATGCTATCACGCTGGGTGAATACTTTCGAAAAAACGGTTACTGGTCGGCCGGAGCGGGAAAGATTTTTCACTACTCCCAGGTGGCGCCCGCTTGCTGGGACGATTACTTTCCCTCACAGACCAAAAACATGCCAGACTATCACTATCCCAGACCCGGTCAAACCGTGAACATGCCGGTATTTCACCACATGTATCAGGACTTCGACTGGTCGCCCATCGAGTTGCCAGATGAGAAAACCGGCGACTACCAATGCGTGAAATGGATTTCCGACCATCTTGCCCGGCCGCACGACAAACCGTTCTTCCTGGCATGCGGAATCTACCGGCCACACGTTCCCTGGTATGTGCCACAAAAGTATTTCGATTTGTTTCCGCTCGAAACTCTTCAGTTACCCAAAGTGCTGAAGGGGGATTTGGATGACCTGGGCATACGCGGGAAAGAGCTTGCCGCCCGAGGGGGCAATTACCACCAACACGTCCTTGCCGCCGGGCAATGGAAAAAAGCCGTCCAGGGATATCTGGCTTCTATCGCCTTTGCCGATGCCATGCTGGGAAAACTACTCGATGCCTTGGAGCAAAGCGCCTATGCAAACAACACGATTGTGGTCGTATGGTCGGATCACGGTTGGCAACTGGGTGAGAAACAACACTGGCGCAAATTCGCTCTCTGGGAAAACCTCGCACGATGCGTTCTCATGATCAAATCACCCCAAGGAATCGCCGCTCTGCCAGAAGGAGCCAAGACCGGTGCAAACTGCAAACGCATCACTTCGCTCATAGATATTTACCCCACTCTACTGGAACTGTGCGATCTGCCTCCCAGGGATGAACTCGACGGACACAGCCTGGTTCCCCTCCTACTTAATCCTAATACCGAATGGAATTATCCCGCCATTACAACTTACGATTATTCCGAATTCTCCATCCGCACGGAACGCTGGCGTTACATCAGCTACATCGACGGCAGTGAGGAACTCTACGATCATGATAATGATCCAGAAGAATGGACAAATCTTGCGACCCATCCCGAATATCAACAGGTCAAGACGAGACTGACAAAACACATCCCCGACAACCCAGCCCCACTACGCAAGGAGACGCTAATCAAAATCATGCCTCATCACATTCCACCCTATGGATCTAAAGAGGAATACCGAAGACGCAATAAGAGACCGGCAAGAAATAACTTGGACTTTTGAATGCCCAATTGCACCCCATCTTGGATCGCTTCTCAATCGCGAAATCCGCGACGTAGAACAGCTACGCCTGTGGTATCGCTCAATCGGGCGCGACCCAATATGGGGCACACTTGGACCCCAAATTGTCCAACTTATTTATTGCCGATCCCTAAAAACAAATAACATGTTCGATAAAGGTCTTTGGGTGGATCACGGCCAGCACACTGAAGCGTGAACTCCGACTAAGACACTCTAACAAAACCCTGCTGGCTTCGGCCGGCTGCAGCGGCCTTCTGCGGCGTTGGCCTCCATCGACGATGCTCACATCGCCTGCTTCGGC
>JADFHU010000834.1 GCA_022567055.1 Planctomycetota bacterium | reverse complement strand
TGCTGGGCTTGGCAGACAGCGCATCGGCTGATCTGCTGGTCCACTGGGATCTCGACGAAGGATCCGGTGCTGTGGCCACTGACGCGTCAGGCAATGGTAGAGACGGTACATTCACCGGCGAGCCACAGTGGGTGACCGGGGTCAACGGCGGTGGTGCGCTGCATTTTGATGGCGACGACGACTTTGTTTCCCACGTCTTGCCCGGAGACCAGGCCTATGCGACTTTCACTATCGCGGTGTGGGCCAAGGCGGATGATGTCGCTCAGGCCGATCTGGCAGGCGTATTCGCCAGCCATTTCCCGGGCGGGGCCACTGGCGCTGGTTTCCAGATTGATTTGGCAAGTACTCTGGTCTACCAAATTCGTCCTAATACCGGTAGCGCCGTATTCGGGGACGCTACCCTGGACTGGGTGCATCTTGCTGTCGTCGCTGAGGGTACATCCGTGCAACTCTACTACCAAGGTGCGCCTACTGGTAATGCGACCCTCGCCAGTAACCTAATAAACGAGTTCACGGTGGGTGTGAACAGGGCGAGAAGCCGGTTCTTCGCGGGGACGATTGACGATCTCCGCGTGTATGACCACGGTTTAAGTGAAGCTGAGATCCGGGCCGCCATGAAAGGAGATACAACCTCCAGTTCCGCGCCGCGTCCTGAAGACGGAATGTCTGATGTATCTCCTACTGCGCCCCTAGAGTGGAATCCGGGTGAGTTCGCGGAAACCCACGATGTGTACTTCGGAACCCAATTGGACGACGTCAACGATGCCAGCCGGGCCAGTCCGCTGAATGTGCTGGTCAGCCAGGGCCAGAGCGATACCAGCTTTGATCCGGCCGGTGTGCTCGAGTTCGGGCAGACCTACTTTTGGCGGGTAGACGAAGTCAACAGCGCGCCCGACTTTACCGTCTTCAAGGGCGGTATCTGGAGCTTCACGGCCGAGCCTCTCTCGATTCCAATCACCCAACTCACCGTCACGGCATCCAGCTCATTCGGCGCTTCCGTGCCTGAGAATACCATCAACGGCTCTGGACTGACGGGTGATCTCCATGGCACTATCTCCAGCGACATGTGGATCAGCACTGGTATCCCGGCCACGATCGAGTACGCGTTCGACCGGGCGTACAAGCTGCATGAGCTTTGGGTCTGGAACTCTAACCAGACCATCGAGTCCTTCATTGGATTTGGCGCAAAGGATGTCGTCATCGAACACTCTCTAGATGGCGAGAATTGGACCGTGTTGGAAGGTGTCGGGCCCCTGGCACAGGCCCCAGGGACGGCGGGGTACGCACACAATAACACGGTCGGATTCGGTGGCGTCACGGCTCAGCATGTTCGGATGACCATCAACAGCGTGCAGGGTTTCGCCCCGCAGGCCAGTCTGAGTGAGGTACGGTTCTTCTCCATTCCGACCCTTGCCACCCGGCCCAGTCCCGACTCAGGTGCAACCAACGTGGCACCCGATCTTCTTCTTTCCTGGGGCCGTGATGGACGTGAAGCCGGTCGGCACGACGTCTACATTGGGACCGATGCCAACGACCTGTCCCTGGCTGGCAGTGTCACGGAGAGCAACTTCGACACCCAGGCATCGGATCTTCAACTCGGCCAAACCTACTACTGGCAGGTCGTTGAAGTCAACGAGGCCGAGACTCCCACGGAGTGGGCCGGGGACGTCTGGAGCTTTACCACAGTGGGAAGCATCGTTATTGACGATATGGAGAGCTACAGGGACGAAGAATTCCTGGAAATCTGGGCCACCTGGATCGACGGATTCGATGATCCCGCCAACAATGGGGCCATTGTGGGTGCAGTCCCGTCGCTGGGCGACTTTTCGCCCGAAACCGATCGTGTCCATGGGGGCAGTCAATCCCTTCCGCTTCACTATGATAATCGCACTGCCGCCCAGTCCGAGGCGACGCGTACCTTCGACACCCCGATGGATTGGACCGAGCACGGCGTTGCGAGCCTTGTGCTCTATTTCGAAGGCAGCTCCACCAACACGGGCGGCAATTTCTATGTCAAGATCAATGACACCAAGATCGCCTATGATGGGGATGCATCCAATCTGATGCGTTTGGGATGGAACAAGTGGACCCTTATTCTCGCCGAGGTCGGAGCCAATTTGAGCCGCGTCAGCTCCCTGA
>JADFHU010000833.1 GCA_022567055.1 Planctomycetota bacterium | reverse complement strand
ATCATTCGTAATGCCGATGGCTCCATGCGAAGCCGACCGGACTCCGTGAATGAGACCCAAATGTACCTCTATGCCGCCTGGGAGATGCAAAGGGACGGACCGAATTGGAACACGCAGGCCGAACGTCGTCGCCTGGGGGATTTCATTCGTTTCCTTGCTGAAATGCAGCGCGATACCTACGAGACTTTTTGGAATCGACTCCGGGACATCGGTTACCAGGCGGTTGTGGTCAGTACCGCCTGGAAGGCGGGTGGTCCGGCTGCTTCAGCGGCCAATCTTTGGACCGATGATGCCATGGATGCCATTGACCGGCACAATTACTTTGGTGGCGGCGCAGGAGGTCATCGCATTACCGTAGGAAACGTTCAAAACGGTACGCACCTGGCCAAACCCGGACGTGCGATCCTGTCGAGCGGTATGTGGCAGGTGGAAGACAAGCCCTTTATCATGACCGAATGGACCCAGAAACCACCCAATCAATGGAAGGCCGAACTGGCGCCCCTCATGGCCTTCTACGGCATGGGTCTGCAGGGCTGGGACGCGCTGCATCATTTCGCCGGTTCGCGCAGCGCCATGGGCAATGGCTGGCCCCAGATGAGTTCTTATGTGACCGAAACCCCGCATTACATCGGTCAGTTTCCGGCATTGGCATTTGCTGTCTACAACCATCACTTCGATGAAGGTCAGATTGTTTCCGCCCGTCGCTTCTCCGAATCGGACATATTCGGCGGGACGGATGTCCTGGATCAGACATTCGGTCTGGTCGGTTTTGATGAGAATGAACTGCTGGAACAAGGCGAGACACCAGTCGCGGCATTGGCGATTGGTCGCGTTACACTCAAGATCGCAAACGGTCTCCAACCGTCCCTTAGCGCTTCACTTTCGGAGTTTTGGGACCGGTCTCGTCAGATCGTTCGCAGCAATACGGGACAGCTCACCTGGGATGCGGCTCGACGTATCGTGATCATTCATTCAGAAAAGACCCAGGGTGTTGTTGGATTTGCACAAGGCCAGGATGTCGATTGCCCGGGAGTGATCATCGAGGATATTCAAACGCCGTTTGTCTCCATCTTATTCACACCCCTGGACAACCAACCCCTGATCGAATCCCATCATATCCTGGTGACGGCCGTGGCACAGGACAAGCAGCTTGGAGCCCTATACAACGAGAGCGGCACGGAGCTTCTTGCAACGGGCGGACCACCCCTACTCCTGGAACCCGTACAGGCCACTATCACCATGAAGGGAGAGCCGCTGCAGAGGGTCCGGGTCGTCGATGTGTATGGTCTTCCCACGGAGAAGGTCCTGGATTCAACGGACAACACCTTTCGAATCGATGGCCGCTTTAAATCCTACTATTACGAAATTCGGCGAGATTGAGTTGTTTTGTCATTGGAAGGGATTGATGATGGTCACGCCCCTCACGATTCGTTGGTGGCAGAGATCCTCTGAGTACAACATTTTACAGTTACCTGCTGATGCCGCGGCCAGGATCAGAGAATCATAGAAGGTGTACTGCGTCTCACTGGTGATGTCCAGCGCGGTGGCATAGAGTGATTCATTGGGGAAGATCTCGCACAGTGGGAATAGGACTCGGTCAAGATAAAACTTGCTGTCGCGAACCGTCAGGGGCCGCCTGAACTTCCTGGTGGCGACATTGAGGAATTCTTGGATCACCTGGAAGCTGATGATGCCTGAGTTCGGCGCTAGGGCTTCTGCGATGACGTCCTTGGCCTTTCGCTGCTTCTTCTTCGCGCTCGAATCAAAACTGTAGACGAAGATGTTGGTGTCGACGAAGAACTTAGCGCCCATTCATTTCCTCCCGCGAGAGTTTCTTGCCTGGTTTGGCATAAGAAAGGCTCCCCATAAGCTGCTCAAAGTCGCTTGTCGAAGCACCGTGCCCCGCGTATTGCTCTAACCACTTTCGAAATAGCGTGTTAAGCGTCGTCTGATTGGCAGCGGCTCGTTTCCTGGCTTTGTGAATCAGGACGTCTTCAGCACTTAGGGTGATGTTCTTTAGCATGTCGGTCTCCTTTCGATAGTGTACACGAAACTAGTGTACACTGTCTCACTGGAATGTCAAGCCTTCCGGAGTCACTGAAATAAAAGGATGTTGTCGACGAATAGCTTGAAGAATCGCCCTCGTG
>JADFHU010000832.1 GCA_022567055.1 Planctomycetota bacterium | reverse complement strand
CGTAAGGGCGCGGACGAAAATATCCATATGCGGTAGACTAAAGCGCCGGAGTGGCGGAATTGGCAGACGCGCGGGATTCAAAATCCCGTCCTGGCAACAGGGTGAGGGTTCGAGTCCCTCCTCCGGCAATCAACGGTGAGAATACCCGTCAATACCCGGTCATCAGGAAAGGGAGCAACCATGAAATGTCACGAAGTGGACTACGAAATCATTGGCGGTGACATGCAAATCGTCGAAGTTGAACTGGATCCCGGTGAAACGGTCGTTGCCGAGGCCGGTGCGATGAATTACATGCACGAGGGTATCACCTTTGAAGCCAAGATGGGAGATGGGTCAACTGCCAACGAAGGAATCCTGGGGAAGTTGCTCAGTGCGGGAAAACGCGTACTGACGGGTGAATCCATTTTCATCACGCACTTCACGAACAGCGGATCGGGCAAACAGCGGGTCGCCTTCGCGGCGCCCTACCCGGGACAGATTATCGCCATCGATATGGCCCAGATTGGCGGTACCTTGCTCTGCCAGAAGGACGCCTTCCTATGCGCTGCCAAGGGCACCCGCATAAGCATCGCCTTCACCAAACGCCTGGGGGCGGGATTCTTTGGTGGTGAAGGATTCATCCTCCAAAAACTCACTGGCGACGGCATGGCCTTCGTCCATGCGGGTGGGACCGTCAAAGAGTTCCACCTGGAGGGACAGACACTGCGTGTTGACACGGGATGCATCGTTGGCTTCACCGAAGGCATCGACTACGCGATAGAGCGGGCCGGCAATCTGAAGAGCATGTTTTTCGGCGGCGAAGGCCTATTTTTGGCGACCCTCAGGGGTCACGGTACGGTGTTTCTGCAAAGCTTGCCCTTTTCCCGGATGTGTGACCGTATACTCGCCCATGCTCCCAGTGCCGGAGGAAAACGTCGCGGGGAAGGCTCTGTCCTCGGGGCGTTGGGTGGTCTACTTGATGGAGACAGAGCCTAGGGGCCGTCAGAGAAGTTCCCATAACAAATGGAATATCATTAGTTTTTTTCAGATTGTCGTTGCCATTTCTCATGCACTTCCGGTATAAAGGAAGTTTCTACGGCCAGGGATGGGTCATATCCACGGAGGGGTGCCCGGGTGTTGATTTTTCCGTCAGCCAGTTCCGCATCTTGGAACTAATGTACGTTCCTTTCTGACCGATAAATCTAGAGTATCGACATAGTCAAACACATGTGAGTGCTAGATGGCTTACGGAAATCTGAATACAAAAGAACTCGCTCGCTTGTTGGGGTCGGATGTTCGCCAACTCGAGCGACAGGCCCAACGAGGTGAGATACCCTGCCAGAAAGTCGGGGGACAGTTCCGGTTCAATCAAGCTCAGATCCACGACTGGCTCCAGCAGACTGTCACCACCATGGATGGGGATGGACTCTCCCGCATGGATGCCGGAATGACGAGCCACCGTCGGGCATCTCAAGATGACATGATCGTTGCGCCCCTCCTGCAAAATGGCGGCATCGCTGTGCAACTCGATGCCCGCACCAAGAACGGTGTTTTGCGACGACTCGTCGGGCTCGCACAGGAAACCGGACTGGTCTATGACGACGCTGCGCTGCTACAGGCCGTCATGGAGCGAGAGCAGGTCGCCAGTACGGCCATCGAGGGCGGCGTCGCCATCCCCCACCCGCGTTGTCCCCAGCCCTATACGATTGCTGATACCGTGCTGGTTGTCGCCAGCACCGGTCAGAAAGTCATCTTCGGCGGCCCCCATGGCGACGCCACCGATCTCTTCTGCTTCATCGCCAGCCAAGACAGTGACCACCATCTCCACCTCTTGGCACGCCTCTGTCGAATGTTGCAGGACAAAGCCTTCGTCCAGGACATGCGCGAGGCTACCACAGTACACGAGCTGAAAAGCCTGGTGACAGAGCGCGAGTTGAGATTGCTGTCGTAGCAGCGTCCTAGCAGCGTCGGTTCTTGACAAGCTGCACGCCACGGACTATGTTCCACACAGGTCCCTCATCGAGAGTCCCGCGCAGGGCCACTACAGGGACCGGCAAGACACTCATGAAAGCACCGGAGGCTTTTAATGGCGATCAACGGCCCCACCAAACAGGACAGAGCCAACACCTACAAGCAGTGGAGGGCGCATCTACGGACTGTCGCAATCGT
>JADFHU010000199.1 GCA_022567055.1 Planctomycetota bacterium | reverse complement strand
GGCCGCTTCTCAATCGCCAAATCCTCACTGTAGCCCACTACACCTCCGGATTGGCTCAATCGGCGCGACCCAATCTACGGCACACGTGAACCCCAAAATGTCCAATTTATTGGCCTGGTTCAAAATTGCTCTCGCATAGGTGCCAGTCCGTGTACCACTCCTCGTGGTCGTAATCAGCGCAGCGGTTGTCGTTGTCGTAATCGATACCCCTGATTGCCCCAATTCACTGTTTCGATTACGATTACGACAACGACAACGACCGGGAATGTAACCCGGAAATGAACCAGGCCAATTTATTTCTTGCCGATCCCTACATATACAACAGAGTCCCCACCAAGGTGAGAACTCTGTTGCAGGTTAAGAAAAGAAAAGAAAATGTTGACTCGTCAGTTGACGCTGTGCGCTACCCTCACTGGCAAGAGACCGGCTAGTTTCTCTGGTATCTTGTGCTCATCGTAGCAGACAAGATGCCGCACCTCACCGCCTTCCAACTCAATCTCGTTGGCATAGCGCGCCCATGATTTTAAATACCGGGAATACACTCTTGCAGGGCTTCCTGCATTCTGCTTGATGGCATTGATCTTGGGTTGATTCCAATACTTGATGATGCACCCCGACTCTTTGAGGTGGACGTCGAAACTCACCGTTTCTCCGCCGATCCTCAAGAGTCGCGTGATCCTATATCGACCGGGAATCATCTTATCGAGGCAGTTGCGGGCGATCGTTAGGTGATCACTCCGCGATGCAACATCCGCGCCGCTCCCGGTCCGCCTGCGAGGGGCAGCGCTATGGCTGACGCGCCGGTGATGGGTAGGCCTATAGGCTTGGGCTCGCGCGCCTGTCGGGCCGACGATCTGCCCCCTTCCCCGTCTGCCCTCTTCGCACCAGGCGACCAGAGGCAACCGGTGGATTCCCCACTGGGACACCAAACCGCTGTGTCGGCTGCCGAACGCATAAGGCGAATAAACGATGTAATCAGAAATAAGGCCCGAATGGTCGACGCCAAAGGCATAGGGACTATAATGAATCCTCGCGGGAATCAGACCCGAGTGATGAATCCCAAAGGCATAGGGCGAATATCGAATCCTCGTGGTATAGGACATATACCCACGCGTCCTTCCTAGGGCAGGACTTGCCGTAAACACCAACAAGACAAAAAATGAAATCCATTTCATTCTTAGTCCCCCTATTCAGCATGTTTCGAGTTAGACGATGACAGCCATCACCCGTCTCTGCAGTGTTTCACGGAGCACTCCCGGCACCGCTTATCTTGACCCCGGCAATAACAGCCTGGATGGAATGAGGTAGAGGCGAGTGATTATCACTCGGAGGCGAGTGGGAATGGAGACGTCCTAGTAGGACTCAGATGAGGACAGACAGGCGTGTAACGCTGTAGTGTACTGCACCATGAGAATCCATTCCCAAGCATTGTTCTACAACATCCTTTGGTAGACTGTACAACGTATTGAACTAACTTTGATCACACACATCCTTAAGTGCGAGGTAATAATACCGCGCCCTCGGCCAGGTGGCAAGAAAAAACTAGGCTTTGTCTGAAAATTCGTTCGAGGGCCCGAGAGCGAGCCATTTTTGTCGCTCGCAACTCTCATACTTTACCGAACGACTCACCATCCCCTTCGCCTATCAGGCTGTTGGGAAGGCCGGAATCGATAGTGTACACAGAGGCGTTCGTCTTATTTCGGCAGATCGATTTCTGGCGGTGTTGGTGTGAGAATTGTGGCTATGCCTCGTTGTCGTGATCAGCGCAGCGGTTGTCGTTGTCGTAATCGATACGCCTAATGGCGCCAGTTCACTGTTTCGATTACGATTACGACTACGACAACGACAATGATCACGAGTGTGACCCGGGACTGACCCAGGCCGCTATTTGTTTTTTTGTACCCGTTCACGGATCATTTCGAGCAGAGATGAACCGCAGAATATCGGACAAGGAATGTCCAACGGCGAAGTCTATGAGCCGCTCTTCGAGATCAAACTCACTGCCCTTCGACATTCTGCGGTTCGATATTCTACGGTTCAAACCACCCTTGCCATTACTTCTCAATCCCATACCACGTAAACGGTTATCAAGCGAGATTCCGGCCGCCCTCAGGCGATTTTGCTCGGCGGCGGAACCAGACCCAGGTCAGCACCGACATCCAAAACGCACAGAGTAGAAGCCCGAAGGCCTCGCGGGCCAGTTCGACCCGGGTGCTGCTCATCTTGGGTTCTTTGAGCAGCAACAGGGTGTCGATGCCCCAGCCCGGCGAGGTACAGACAAACCCGGCATAGAATGCAAGCGCCGCGACACCGGCAAACCAATGATACCTTCTAAAGAGTGCGGCCCCCGTGAATGTGGCGGCCACGCCGTAATAGCAGATCCAGAGCAGAGGGTCCGGGTCGTTGTACTGCAGCACGGCGGCCAACAGGAAGAGCGCTAACATGATGCTGTTGGCTATGACCATGTGTTTAGTGAAAGACCGCCGCGTTCCGATCGCCGCTTGAAAGCAGATAGGCGATCAAATCCTTCAATTCCTCTGCGTTCAGCACGTGCAACAAGGCCTGGGGCATCTGTGAGACGGCCGACACCTGGATGGACTCGATGTCCCGACGCCTGAGCAGTTCGGGGGGCGCGGCCGGGTCTTGGCCGATGACCTGGACGGTGTCCGTGCCTTCAATCGAACGCCCCACGACCCTCTTACCGCTCTTTGTTTTGGCGATCACCGATCCGTATTGATCAGGAATGACCTGACTCGGCGTAAGGATGGCATCCAGCAGATCGGAAACCGAGTACTTGGCCGCGACCGAGGAGAGTTCAGGGCCGATGGCGCCGCCCACGCCACCGGCGCCATTGAATTGGTGGCACAGGCTGCAGGCGGTGGCATGAAATAGATTCTGTCCGCGGTCGAAATCCCTGCCCTCCAGGTTGGGGCCGAGCACCTCGAGCGCTGCGGCCTTGGTCCACATGCGGCCCGGCCCCTGGGGCGGGGTCACGGAACTGGGCGCCGTCGGAAGCAGTTGCACGGCCATGAAGGTGGCCAATTGGTCCCGTTGGGCCTGCGTGCAGGTAGATATCGCCCCGGCGCGCATGGCCGTGAGGAACTCGCCATATTTGGGACCCCCCGTGCGTTTGCCTGCCGCATTGAAAAACTCGAAATAGGCCTGGCGATGCGGCATCGTCCAGCCCTGCGTTGCGTTGCGAAGGATGAACGCGTAGTGCAACTTGGGGGTAGGAGGCGGTTTCCTAAGCATCTTGCCGATGGTGCCGCCATAGCGTGCGGTGATTGAACCGGGACGGCCCCTTCGCCTCATTTTTCCCGCCCAAGTCGGCCGGGGCGGTCCACCGAGATGCCCCATGAGTGTCATCGTCTTGCCGACGACGGAGGGAGACTGAAGATAGACCAGCAATCTGGCCAGTTCTGCGTTGACTGCGTCACTCGTTGCAGGGTACTTCGGATCGAGCGCCCCGATCATGGCCCGGCGCATCTCGTCGTCCGGCGCGCCCAGGCGAATCAACGCCAGGGCACAGGTGCGTAGGGCGGCAAGCTGCAGCGATGTGCTGCTGCCGTCCAGATCCAGGCGGCCCAGTGCCTCCATCACCGCTTCGAGATCCCCCGCCTTGCCCTGGCGGGCCAGTGCCATCAACGCCATCACCGCCGTCTGTGGGTCCCTTTCCTCGAGGGCCCGCCGACGCCAGCGCTTCACGGGTTGGTTTTCCAGGGCCACCCGCGCGGCGAAACGCAACGATCGATCGTTGCTGGCGAGATAGGGCCAAACCGAATCGACGCCTTTGTCACCGGCCCTGCGGTGGTAGGATTCGAGCATCCGCCGCTTGGCCCGGGCCGGCCGCTCTGCATCGGCTGCGGCCACGGCGGTCGTGACATAGGGACCGGTGTAGAAGACGCGATAGAGGGCCGAGCGCGTGCCGCGGCCACCCACCGTGAAATAGAGGGCCCCGTCATCGCCGATGACGGCATCGGTGACGGGCAACGGTCTGCCAGTAATGAAGTGTTCCTTGGTCGCTGTGTAGGTTCCTCCCTTGGGCCGCAGGTGGATGGCATAGATCGATCCGTATCTCCAATCCAAGGCGTAGAGGGCCTCTTGGTAGCGTGCAGGGAACTTGGCGCCGGTGCCGAATACCATCCCTCTCGGCGTGGCGGGACCGACGTCCAAGACGGGCGCGACGGAGTCCTCGAAATAGGCAGGCCACTTGCCCGTACCGGGCCGCCAGCCAAACTCGCTGCCGCCCACGACGTGGTATATCCGCGCGGGACGGTACCAGGGCATCCCCAGGTCCCATTCCGTGTCGACGTCAAAGGTAAACATCTCGCCCTGGGGGTTGAGGGCCAGATCGTAGCCGTTGCGCAGGCCCGTCCCAATCAACTCGATACCTTGGCCCTCGAGATCGCATTTGGCAATCCAGCCACCGGCCGCATCACCCGGCCCCAGTGGGACGCGGACGTTGCCGTGGGCGTCCCAGTGAGGCGTCAGCAGCAGATCGTCTCGCCAAGTGGGTGGCGCAAGAAAGCGATCTATTTTGGGCAGGCCGGTGTTGTTTCCGGCCAGCAAGTAGAGCCCCGTCCCACTCGCCGTGGGGATCACTGCGTGCGGGCCATGTTCGCCCTTGCCCTGCAGGGCAAGGAGGTGCTCCGCCCTGTCGAGACGGCCGTCGCCCTGGGTATCCGTCACACGCCACAGCCCGCCATGCTGTGCGTCGCTCACGCTGGCGTATAAGGCGCCGTTGGCCCAGCAGAGGCCCTGGGCGCCGCTGAGGGGGACGTCAATCTTCTCGACATGGGTGAGGGCATCGGCATCGCCGCGTCGGGCGGGCGTGACAAGAAACAGTCCTTTGCCGCTCTCATCCGATACAATCAAGCGGCCCCGATCATCCTTGGTCATGGAGACCCATGAGCCCTGGACTTCTTTAACCGCGGTGTAAAGCAACTCGACGGAGAATCCATCGGCCACTGTCAGACCTTCGGCGGCCTGGGCCTTCTGGTCTGTGACGGGTGCCGGTGACAAACTGGCGGTCGAGACGTTTTTTTTTTCAGCCTCAGCTCCAAATCCCGCCCAAAAATCTTCGTCGCTGGTCTCATCGTTCTCGGCCGCCGCAACAGCTCGGTTCGCGTTCTCCCCAAGCTTCGGTTCTACGATCATCACGCCTCGCATTAGCTGCCAATGACCCGGGAAAGTGCAGAGGTAGTCGTAGCGGCCGGTCTCTTGTGGCGCGGTGAATTCGATGGTTTGGGAATCGCCTATGCTCAGGAGTTTGGACGCGAATAGAATCTTACCGCTCTCGGGCCTCCACTGCTTCTGCACGCCGCCGGCCCCCAGCATCAGCGCCGCCATCGCCACTTCCGCGGCAGCCCCAGGCTGGACCATGATGAGGTTGTGGTCCATGGCGTCCGGGTTGCTGAAGATCAGTCTCACCTTCATGCCGCTGACCACGGTGAATTGGTTGCGGTCATACCTCATCTGCTCGATTAAGGTCTGAATATGAATCTCCAGCGTATCTCCCACCATCCTGGGTTCGGGTGATTTCTCCTGCTTTAGATAGTCGTCTTCCAAATCAATCCGCCGGGGCTGGACATGGGATGTATGGTCCATCTTCGTGCCCGCCCCGCCGCCGAGCTTTCCTTCGATTTTCCACATATGCCTGACGCGTTCCGCGGCCCGGCGGGCATGGGGCTCGGGCGAGTTGAGCAGGACCTCTAAGAGTGTTTCATTGACCACATTGTGTTGTTGGTGGACCCAGAGCGCCTCCAGCAGATGATGGGCGTCTTCTTTTTTCATGGCATCGAACTGCATGACCCATTTCTGTGTCGCCGCAACCACCTTTTTGGAGTCCCGTTCACTCAGCTCAATGCGGGCCCGCAAACGCACGCCATTGACAGGATGCTTGAGCACGTCAAGCAGCGCCTCGATGGACTCTCCCTCGATCTTGACGGATTCCTGCAGGGGACGCCCCTCGACGGTAAGACGGTAGATGCGGCCATGCTCATGGTCACGAGTCGGATCTCGCACGTTGTGCTGCATGTGGCCGATGAGGGGGTTGGCCCAATCCGCCACATAGAGGGCCCCGTCATCGCCAAAGGCAAAATCCGAGGGACGGAAATTGCCGTTGCTGGAAACAAGCAGATCCTCGGTTTCCGTGCCCCATACGTCGCCGTCGCTACGATCCAGTTGGTACTGTTTGATGCCCAAGAAACCAATGCAATTGAGAATCATGTAGTTGCCGTTGTTCTCCGGGGGAAAGTGAAGGCTGGAAATAATGCCGCTCGAAGCGACGGGGCGCACCGTTTTTTCCAGCAGTTTGTGCATTTTAAAATGGCCGTCGCCGTCGGGACGCACCTGGAAGGCACGGCCCCCCGTGCCATCGGTGGCGTACTGATAACCCCAATAGTCGAAATCGCCGCCGTGGGGATTGGGGGGGTTGGCGGCGTGCATACTGAAGCGATGCGTCCGCGGATTGAAACGGTACATGGCGGAGGTGCCCGACAACTGGGCGGTCTGCCAGGGCGTTTCCACGTTGCTGATGTTAAAGATGCCGCGCTGGTAGTAGATGTAGCCGTCGGGACCATAATCGAGGCCGTTGGCTGTATGGTGGGTGTCTGAAGAATCTATGCCGCTAAAGAGGATCTCCCGCACATCGGCCACATCGTCGCCATCGGTGTCTTTCAGGAACAGTATATTGGGTGCTGAGACCACAATGACCCCGCCATTCCAAAAGGTGAAGCCGGTGGGATTGTGTACGAATGCAAAGGTAATGGCCTTGTCCGCCACGCCGTCATGATTCTCGTCCGGCAGAATGACCAGGCGGTCGAGCATCTCCTGGTCCGGTTGCCACTTGGGATAGGTCTCCCATACCGCGGCCCATAGGCGGCCTCTCGTATCGACCCCCAACTGTACGGGGTTGACGAACTCGGGAAACATCTCCTCCGAGGCGAACAGATTGGCCTTCATGCCTTTCGCCAGTGTAAATGTGGCAATGGCATCTTCGGGACTGACATACTCCAACTCGCCATTTTTGACGCTCGGCACATAGTTGGTCTCCACCAACACCGGATTGGGCACGTTGCTGTCATCCGCCAGGGCTACTTGCCCGATATTGGCCTTCCAGATCACCTTGTCGCGATTGGCGGTCATGATGTCCAGCATCAGCAACTCATGTTGAAGGACCTCAAAATTGGTCTGGTCGTTCACGAACTTCAGCGTAGCCCGGGACCCCCAAACGTCATTGCCGTCCGTCGCGCGATAGCGATTAAACCAGCACCAGTTTTTCGCGAGCACGGCCGCGCGGACCTTGTCGATGTTCTCATCCCGTACCGCTCCTTGCAACGCTTCCACGATCATCCGGGCCATCGCTTTGTTGCCGTCGGCATTCAGATGAATACCGTTGATGGTGAGCGGCTTTTGGGTCTTCTCAAACAACGCTTTCGAAGGCCCGTACAAGTCGACAAAGATCACGTTATTCAATTCGGCCACCCGCGACATGGCGTCGGCGTAGATGGACAGCCAGAGATTGTTCTCCTCGCCATCCGGAAAATCGGGGGAGTTAAGGTTCTCGTGCGCGATGGGCGAGAAGAGCACGATTTTCGGCGCGGACTTGCCATTGTACTGCCGTTCTCGGGTCTCCTTGATGAATTGGCCAAGCTCTTCTTTGAACTGACCGGGGTTATGATGATAGGATTCATTGTAGCCGAAGAAGGCAAAGATCCAATCGGCCTGCGCCAGTGTCAGGTATTCATGCTCATCGGGAAAATTCTTGTTGCGGGGACGATAGCCCACTTGATCGCCCGAAAAACCCAAGTTGCGAATGACAAGCTGCTTATCAGGGTTCGTGCACTGCAAATAGGCTTCCAGCCAGCCATCATGCTGCATGCGGTCGGGAAGGGCATTGCCGATGAAGGCAATATGATCGTTCTTGTTCAGGGTAAGCTGTGCGGATACCGGTGTGACAGAGGACCCCAACAGCAGGGCCCCGAGGAGACATAGGTGACTTGGCTTGAAACTCATCGCATGTCCTTTTTTTCTCTGGAGGAACAGTAAGTGGTATTGACCTGTCCGTGGGTACGGCGTGCCCTATTTTTTCTTCAATTGTATGGGGGCATCGGGATTCATGATGGGAGAGTCCCATCCCGCCAGGTCGGCAGGTTTAACCCCTCTGCGGTAGCCTCCACCGTTAAAGGTCGCCGGATGGTAGGGTCCCACAAAATCGACGGTGTTGTTCGCCTTGATGGACGCCTCCATGCCGAGACACCAAAGATGGGCGTTCACGAGCAGACGGCGAAAGCCCTCGCTCTTCAGATCGTAGGAGTGCCCCATCGTGGTGGTGAAGATGCGGCCCGCCCGGCCGCTTGTTCCGGTATAGGTTTTTATCCAGGCAACCGGAAGCTGTTTTTTGTCAGCGGCGGGCGCGTCGCTGGGGTTCATGCCCGAAAGTACCTGGCCCAACACGAGCGCTTGGCTGTCCCCGCTGAGCTTCGTGATACCGTATACATCTGAGGGTCCCCAGATATCTTCACAGCCGCGGACGATGGGGTGCTCCTCCATGCCGGGAGCAATCAGGCCGCGCGTGCTTTCGACTCGATACTTGCCGTAGTGGTTGATCCACGTCTCACCCAAGACTTCGC
>JADFHU010000198.1 GCA_022567055.1 Planctomycetota bacterium | reverse complement strand
TTACCGAGCGCTGAGGGGTTTTCACAGGTGTACACCAAGCGATTCTAGTGCCTCGTGACGCCACTGTCGAGAGGGCGATTGCATCCTGGTGGGTCTATGGGTCAGTGGGTCTGTGAGGCGGTGGCCGCCGGCTACTGATTGCAGAGTGTAGATCGCGGACTGCCGATTACCGATAGAGCAGAAGCCCTTTGGCCCAACATAAAGAAGGAATTGACAGAAACGACCGCCATCAAGATACTGCCCCCAGTCGCGGTGTAATTTGAGCTTAGGTCATGACAAAACGTGCAAAACCAAAGAGGCGGAGGCAGAGTCACTCTCCGGCTACCCAGACAAAGCCACGCGGGTGGCCCAAGTGGGGGAAGATCTCGCTGGTTTTGGCCGGCGGGGCCACAGCCGTGATTGCCGTGGTTTTGCTCAAGGCCTTTCCCGCCTCTTCGACGCGTCTCGTTCCACCTCGGCCAGAGACCCAGGAATCACTTCCCTCAACTTCCGTCCCGAAGCGGGACAACGCGCTCCCGGCGGCAGAGGAAATCGATCATCTGCCCCCTGCCGAACAGATTGCGGCGCTAAAGAAGGAACAGTTAGCACTGGCGGAGGGTTTAGTCGCAGAATTCTCCAACGCAACGGAGCCTTGGATCATCTTGGGAAAGATCTATCGTCGTCATGGTGATCCCGATAAAGCGGTCGAACAGTGGCAGGTGGCATTGAAACAGAGCCCCATGAGGCCCGATGTCATTCACCAGATTGCGCATGTTGCCCTGGAAAAAGGAGAATTCGCTCAGGCCGCCGCGCTGTGGCGAAGGGCTCTGCAGATGGACGCGCAAATGCCGGGCCTTCATCTAGCCATGGCCCGCGCCCTTCTCGGTCTGGGCAAGCAGGACGACGCCATCGATGAGTTGAAGGCGGGTCTTTCCCTCACGCCCGATTCGCCACAGGTGATGTATCTGCTCGGACTGGCGTACATGCAGCAGGATGCTTTCGCTCAGTCCCTCCCGTATTTTCAAGGGGTTATCGCGATGGACCCTAAACATGCGGATGCACACTATGGACTGCTCACCGTCTATCGGCATCTAAAACAGCCGAAGAAGGTCCAAGAACATGCTCGCATATTCAAGACGCTCACCGCGGAGAAAAGTGCGGCGTCGGCGCGGGACGAATTCAGCCAGGCCCAAGACCTGGCCAGCTTCAAGACCAGTGTGGCCATTCGAACCATGGAGATTGCCGACTTTTACAAACAGAGCGGTCTCATGGATAGGGCCCTGACTCTGTTCCAACGGGCCGAAAAGAGAGATCCTGACAATGCGCTGTGCCATAGAAAACTGGCGGCTTTCTATCAGAGTCAGCAGCAGACGGCGGCTGCGTTGCTCCAGTGCCAGCAGCTTATCGCCCTAGAACCGGACAATCCGGAAAACCATGTCGCTCTCTTTTCGCTAGCACTCGAATTGCAGGCATTTGACCAAGCCGTGCCGTCACTCCAACGGCTCATCGGGTTGACGCCCAAGCAGTCACTAGGCTACCGAGAATTGGCCAGGGTCTACCTCATGACGCGGCAGAATAGTGAAGCTGCATGGGAGTTGGCCTCGAGGGCCGTGCGATTGGAATCGCTTGCCGACAATCATTACGTTCTCGGGCTTGCCCACCAGGCCAATGGACGCGCCGATCAGGCCTTGTCCGCCCTACAGACGGCCATAGAGATGGACCCCACGAATCGACGCTACCTGGAGACCTACCAGAACATCCGTCAGAGGAACTAGCCTATGATGCAGCCATCTCCATTGGGCAGACGGGTGACACTCTGTTGGCTGGTGAGCCTGTTGTGGTCGGCAGTGGTACTTAACGCGCGGCTTTGCGCGAAGAGTCCCATACAGCTAACCGACGTCACCGAAGCGACTGGCATTGCCTTCCGACACACAGATGGAGGCACAGGCCAGCGCTACATTGTCGAAACCGTGAGTGCGGGCTTGGCGCTCTTCGACTACGACGGGGACGGCGATATTGATATCTATTTTCTAAACGGCGCTGCGCTGGAGGCCCCGCAATCCGACACGCCGCCTCGGAATCGGCTCTACCGCAATGAAGGGGACTGGCGGTTTACGGATGTCACGGATGCCAGCGGCCTGGGCGATACCGGCTATGGCCTGGGCATCGCCGTAGCCGACTACGACAACGACGGCGACCCGGATGTCTATCTGAACAACTATGGGGTCAACGTACTCTATCGAAACAATGCCGACGGCACATTTGTCGATGTCACGAAGGATGCGGGCCTGGGTCAGGCCCATCGGGTCGGGGCCGGCGCCTGTTTCCTCGATCTGGACAATGATGGTGATATCGATGTTGTCGTGCTGAACTCGCGGCGAGAGCCAACACTTTTGAGAAATGATTCGCCTGCTGGCGGGCATTGGTTGCAGATCGAATTGCAGGGGGACAGGAGCAATCGAGATGGGATAGGCGCCCGGGTGATTGTGAAAGCCGGCGACTTGCAGCTCACCGATGAAGTCCACAGTGGGCGAGGCTACCAGAGTCACTATGGGACACGCCTGCACTTCGGCCTGGGCCGGCATCTGCGTGTGGATTGGGTGGAGGTTCATTGGTTGGGTGGGAGTGTGGACCGATTGAAAGACATCGCGGCCGATCGTTTAATTCACATGACAGAAGGCCAGGCGCGCTGACGCCTGAAGTGGACCCCCGTAGCGGGCGGTAGGGCGCGTATCCCTCCCCCTCTTGACGTTTTGAAACGGAGCTTGCCCTATGGCGACAGAACTGGTGGGAATCATTGGTGGATCGGGACTTGGCGATGCCCTGGTCGAGCATTTTTCCAGCGCCAAGACAGTGAATATGGATACCCCTTTCGGATCACCCAGTGGACCTATCACGGTGGGGACCTTCGGCAATCGGGAGGTGGCCTTCCTAAATAGGCACGGCCTGGATCATACCCACAATCCTAGTTGCGTGCCCTATGCAGCCAATATCTTTGCGCTTAAGCGCATGGGCGTACGCACGGTGCTGGCGAGTGGGGCGGTTGGGTCCCTGAGGGAAGAGATCGCACCCGGCCACTTGGTGGTAGTCGATCAGTTTATCGATAAGACCGTTCGACGGCAGGGGAGTTTCTTCGACGACTATGGGGCGGTTCATTGCGAGATGGCCGATCCTGTCTGTTCGCGGCTCCATCAGGCCATCGTGGAGACCGCCCGCACACTGTATTGCGGGACGCATGACAGCGGGACCTACGTCTGCATGGAAGGACCGCAGTTTTCGACTCGCGCCGAATCCCTGATGCATCGCGCTTGGGGGGGCGATCTCATCGGCATGACCGCCATGCCCGAAGCTAAACTGGCGCGGGAAGCGCAGATGTGCTACACCCTGGTGGCCCTGGTCAGTGACTACGACTGCTGGCGTCCCCCAGAGGGGACCCAAGAGAAACAGGCGCTCCTGGCTGAGATCATTGCTAATCTGGGGACGGCGACAGAGAATTGCTTGGAGCTGATGCGGGCGGTGTTGGCCGGCGATGTCGATCTCGTTGATAGTGAGTGCTCATGCCGCTCGAGTCTGGGCCTGGCCGTGTGGACGCCGCAGGCCGGGCTAGACGCGGAGAAAACGCAGAAGCTGGCGCCCCTCTTCGAGTGAATTCGCTCTACCGTCGCTTCTTGCGAAGCCGCCCCTTGCGTGATTTGGCGGGCTTCTTTGTGGGGGAGGTCGATCGAACGGTGTTCAGGATGGGATCCACCGGTGCCAGGTCCAGATGACGCGCCGGAATGTTGACCGCGACAATCTTGACGGTCATGGGCTGGCCCAGGCGGATGGTACAGCCGGAGCGTTGTCCCACCATCGAGTGGGTCTCCGTGTGGTACTGCCATTTGTCCCCCCCGAGGTCGGAGATCTTGATCAGTCCCTCGATGCCAAGCTGCAAAGACTGCACAAAGACACCAAAGTTTGTCAGGCCCGTTATCACGCATTTCAATTCATCCCCTATCCGCTTGCTCAAGAGAATGAGGATGAGGATCTTCTTGAGTTCGCGTTCCGCGCGTTCGGCGTTCTGCTCGGTCTGACTAATCTGCTTGCCGATGGCGACGAGGTCCAGGGATTGGGCCTTCTGCTTGGCCTGCTCCACTTGATCGGTCAGAGTGTCCTGGATGGCGCGATGGACCAGCAGGTCGGCATAACGGCGGATGGGGCTGGTGAAATGGCAGTAGCAGTTGGAGGCCAAGGCGTAATGGCCGACGTGCTGGGGACCATACTCGGCCTTTGCGAGACTGCGCAGGACCGCCAAATTGATGCCCAAGGAGTGCTGGGTGTTCTTCACGGCGGCGAGCAGATTTTGCACCGCGTGACGGTCGGGGAGCTTGGGCATGCTGAAGCCAAAGCTCTTCGCCAGTGCGGCGAGGCTCTTCAAACTGACGGCATCGGGCTCCGGATGGACGCGCCGGATGAACGCGATGTTAAGCCGATCGAGGAGGGTCGCGGCCGCCTCGTTGGCTTCCACCATAAACATCTCGATGATCGTGTGGGGAAAGCTGTTTTCTGCCGGCAGGGCATCCACGATCTCACCGGAATCGTTGAAAACGATGTCTGTTTCCCGCAGGTCAAGGTGGATCATACCCTGACCTGCACGTCGCTCGCCGATCAGCCGCGCCAGCGCATCCATCCCCTGCAATAACTGAACGGTCTGGGGGGGGCAGCCTTCGGTTTCTCCCCGCAGGATCGCGTCCGCACCGAGATAGGTCAGTCTCTGCTTGGAGCGGATCACACTGTTGGCGAAGCGTCGATGGGCGACCCGCCCCTCGCCGTCATAGGTGATGTAGATGCTCTTGGTGAAACGGTCTTGATCGGGTTGAAGCGAGCAGACCCCGTTGCTGAGCCTTTCCGGGAGCATGGGAATGGTACGGGCCGGTAGATAGACGCTATTGCCCCTGCCTTTTGCCTCAAGGTCGAGCGGGGAATCAGGTTCGACGAAGTGGCTCACGTCGGCAATATGAATCCCCAGAATCCACTGGCCGTTGCCCGCTTCTTCGAGACTGATGGCATCATCGAAGTCTTTGGCGTCAGGTGGATCGATGGTGATGATCCACGTGTCTGTCTTATCTTCTCGATGGGCGCTCGCCTCGGGCTTGAATCGCTTTGTTGCGTTCTGTGCCTGCGCTTTGCAGTCCTGATCGAACTCTTGGTCCAGGTGAAATTGGTGCATGACGGCCTGAATCTCGGTCTCATAGAGGCCGGCCCGGCCCAAGACTTTGAGAATGACGCCGCGTGCTATCTGGTCAGCAGAGGGGTAGCTTAGGATTTCGACAACCACCTTATCCTGCGCTTTGGCGTTTTTTGCCGTCACATCGTCTACGGCGATGGGATCAAAACAGGCCCCTCCCTCGGGCTGAACAAACCAGTTTTTCCCCTCCGAGAAGAGTGTGCCAACAAACTGATCGTGGGCTCGCTCCAGGATGCCAATAATTTCGCCACTGCACCTGCGTTGACCGGTCCCGCCGCGTTTGCTCAGCACGCGGGCCCGCACGAGGTCACCGGTCATGGCATCGCCCGCTTCATCGGCTCCGATGAAGAGGTCTCCGTGTGAATTGGGCTCGGAGGGAATGACGAACCCGAATCCTTTGGGATTGGCTCGGAAGATGCCGACCAGTTCATTGGGGAGAGGGCGCAGGTCGATGAGATTTCGCTCCCCAATGACCACATGCCCTGCCTTCGTCAATTCCTCGAAGGCCCGATTGAAGAGCGATTGATCTTCCCCGGCAACACCCAACGCCTGCGCCAGTCTCGACAGCTTAAGGGGTGTATACGCTTCGCTTTGCAGGTATTTGATGATGTTTTCTTTGTGCAGTTCTTTCATGCCTTCTCATGCGTTTCCCATGGGTCCATCAGAACCCTGTTGATTTTTCGTTCTCCTTGTGGTTCTAATGAACGGCCCTTCGTCAGGGTGACTCCGCCGTAGGCAAGTAAAAGGAATAGGCATGAATAGTGCAAGGGCTTTGTCAGATTCTGTTTCGGTCGAGGCGGGTTGTGTCCTCACGATTGGCAATTTCGACGGCGTCCATCTGGGACACCGCGAGATTCTGGCGAGAGCGCGGGGCATTGCCGAAGCGCGACAGACCGAATTGGTGGTCTTGACCTTCGAGCCTCACCCGGTGGCCGTGCTCTACCCCGACAGGGCCCCCGGGGTGCTGACCCCGCTTGTGCCTAAGCGTCGTTTGCTCCATCCCTACGCAGGGGATCGCATCCTCGTCCTGGAAGACAACCGTGAGCTATTGTCTCTCTCTGCCCGAGCATTCGTGGCAGACTTTCTGGCGGAGCGCATCCGCCCCTCTGTTATCGTGGAAGGGGATGATTTTAATTTTGGGAAGAATCGACAGGGAAACATAGCCACACTCACGGCCTTGGGACAGGACTACGGGTTTGAGGTTGTCGTTGTGGACGCGAAGTATATCCACCTGTCTACCGGACAGAGGATCCGCGTTTCCAGCACGATGATCCGCTATATGTTGGAGAGCGGCCACGTGGCCGACGCAGCGCTGGCCTTGGGGCGCCCCTACCGGCTGACGGGCCAGATCGTATCGGGCAGGGGGAAGGGACGCGAACTGGGTTTTCCGACGCTCAACATGCCCAAGCCAGACCAAATCATCCCGGCGGAGGGCGTCTATGCCGGATATGTTCGTCTGCCAGACTCGACGGAAGAACTCACGGGCGAGGGCGACGCGCTTCCGGCCGTGTTTAGCATCGGACAGGCGGCCACCTTCGGAGACCAATTTCCTCTTTCCATCGAAGCGCATGTGTTGGATCGATCGTTGACCGACGTGGCAGCCGCGCACATGACCCTTGATTTCGTCACCCACTTGCGAAGTCAACACAAGTTCCCTTCAGCCGAGGACCTGGTTCGGCAGATTGAGCTGGATTGCCGGGAGGCCATGCGCGTGCTGACCAAGTAAGCGGGCCGGAGCGTCAGCGGGGGGATCCGGTTAGAGCCGGCGGGATGGGATCGGCCCACGAGTAGGCGGAAAACCGGCGGAAAAAGCTGCTCCGATCGAAACTGGAGGTTTTTTACGGAAATGGCTTGCTGACTCGAAGTCTTTGCAGTATAGTGGCTTGCAGTTGTTGACGTGTTCACTCACCGACTGCTTTTGATCCCTCTAGGGGGCTGTCGGGCGACGGTATTTTGCTCGGTGTCGGTGCATGGGTGTGTCAAGGTTTCGTGCAGGGGTCTGAAGGGGTAGTAGAGGATCTGGTTTGGACTCGCACACGTGCCGCATAATCAAAGCGTTGTTTTCTGACAGCTCTTTTCTGAGGTGAGGTAGGTTATGGCCACAATTACCAAGAAAGAACTCATCGATCGTATTGCTGAGCGTACGCAGGCCAAACGTGTAGCCGTGAAAAGCATCGTACAGGCCTTCCTTGATGAAATCACAGACGAGTTGTGCGAAGACAATCGTTTGGAGTTTCGTGATTTTGGCGTATTTGAAACCCGGACCCGGGCAGCCCGAGTGGCCCAAAATCCCAAAACACTGGAGCGGGTCGAAGTACCTGCGAAGAGGACTGTGAAGTTTAAGATGGGGCGTTTGATGCGGGAACGTTTGTCTTCAAACGCAGTTCAGACGCGAGATAAGTCGCGTTAGGCGTTCCGCATCATTAAATAAGTCATTTAATGATGCGGGGTTTCTCAGCTAAAGTTGCGACACATAGGGGGTTGACCTGAACCGGTGTCGGCATGGCGATTTTTCAAAGCAATGTTGGATTGGACTGCAGTGTGCTCGTCCTGAACAAGCACTACATGGCAGTGCGGATCGTGGGGGTGAGGAAGGCGTTTTCGTTACTCTTACGCGAACTGGCCGAAGTGATTGCCTGCGACGAGGGCTACTATGCCAATCACGATTTTGAAAGTTGGTGTGAACTCTCTCAATTGAAGCGTGATTTCGAACCGCAAGACCATGACTGGATCTCCACGGTCAACTTCTACATTGCCGCCCCCCGGGTCATCCGGCTGCTCTTCTATGATCGCTTGCCCCGCAACGAGGTGCGGTTCAATCGCCGCAACATATTCGCTAGAGACAAGAACAGGTGCCAGTATTGCGGGAAACGTTTTGTGACACGCGAACTCTCTCTAGACCATGTGGTTCCCCGTAGTAACGGTGGCAAGGCAACTTGGGAGAACATTGTCTGCGCCTGTGTCGCCTGCAATACGAAGAAGGGCGGACGTACGCCTGAGCAGGCTCGGATGACCCTGGTCAGGAAACCCATACAACCGGAACATAATCCGGTGGTACACGTGCACCTCGGTCATCAGCGTTACCGGAGTTGGAAACAGTTTCTCGATCACGCCTACTGGTCCGTGGAATTGCGGTAGCCTTTCCTAAGGAACCGGCAAGAAATAACTTGGACTTTTGGATGCCCAATTGCACCGCATCTTTGGCCGCTTCTCAATCGCCAAATCCTCACTGTAGCCCACTACACCTCCGGATTGGCTCAATCGGCGCGACCAAATCTACGGCACACTTGAACCCCAAAATGTCCAATTTGTTTCTTGCCGATCCCTTACTTGGCGTTCCATGGTTTCGGACTGCCTATTCAACATCAGAGTGAGGGTGGAATTCGAAAAAGTTACAGCATTAATTTTGCCACAGAAATAAGAGCCCCTACGCAAAATGATCGTCGCACCG
>JADFHU010000831.1 GCA_022567055.1 Planctomycetota bacterium | reverse complement strand
CAAAATGAATCTGCATTCGAACGGCTCATTCTGCTTCTGGACGGCGTCAGGCTCCATCGACCATCCTCAGATGGCCTGCTTCGCCTTCCTTGCCAGAAACAGAATCGCTCGTTCTCGGTGCGACGCTCATTTTATTAGGTGCTCTAAGCTAATTTGTTGCGCTGTTGCCGGTCGGAGCACCCGCGGCTTCGTTGGCATCCCTGGGTCCCACGGGTGGACGACCCTCGCCGGCTTTCTTGCTGTCCGCCAGCCAGGCGAGGATTTGCCCGGTATCGACGGCGGGTTCCCCTGCTCTCACAAATCCGTGGATTCGGTCACAGGTCGAACGAAGCGCTTTTGTGTGGGTCTCCAGGGTCCCTTGGCCCATGATGGTCTCTCCCCAGGGTGGGGAGGTGATCGAGAGTATGACCGCCAGGAAGGAGACGATGAGCCATCCTGCCCCGAATCCGACCAACGCCGAGAGGTGTAGGTCGACCACCTTGGGAAAGGCAATCGTAAATTGTCCGGTGAAGAGCAGGTAGGAGATGCCATAGAGCAAGATGAAACTCCCGATGACGAGTCCGGCTAGCGTGAGGGGAAGCCCCGCGTCGATCTCTGTTGCGGCCGGGACGTGGGTGACCACAAAGGGCGTCAGGAAGACCGCCAGATAGACAGAGACAGAGAGATTAAAGGAGTAGACCAGAGTCTCGTAGAATCCGATTCGTGTTGCCAGAGTGCCGACAACAATCCCAACCAAGATGGCGATCCAAAAGAGCATTCCCTTATCCTATCACGCGGGTGATTTCCTCAAGCGTCGTCAGGCCGGAGACCACTTTTCTGAGGGCCTGTTTGTTCAGATTCGAACTGCCTTTCTTCGCACCCGAGTTCCTTAACTGATCGGCTATGCCCTGGTCCTGGGCGATGCTGGTCTTGAGCTGGGCCGTGACGACGGTCAGGTCACCCACCGCCGTACGTCCGTAATAACCGGTATCGTTGCAGCGGCGGCAGCCGACCGGGGCGAGGATCTCTTGATAGGCCACTTGATTCCGCTTGAATTCCCGGATCTGTGAGGGTGTGAACTCGGCGGGGCTCTTGCACGCTTCACACAGGCAGCGCAATAGCCGTTGCGATATGACCAAGTGTAAGCCGGACGCGATCAGAGCGGGTGATACGCCCAGGTCCAACAGGCGGATAATGGCCGCGGCATTGCTGTCGCAGTGGAGCGTCGCCAAGACCAGGTGTCCCGTCTGAGCGGCACGCAATGCAATCTGTGCAGTTTCTTCGTCCCGGATTTCGCCCACACAGATGACATCGGGGTCCTGGCGCAGCATGCTCCGCAGTGTCTTGGCGAAGGTGATGTCCGCTTTGGCATTGATCTCGATCTGACTGGCTTCCGGCAGGATGGCTTCGATGGGATCCTCTACCGTGATCACGTTGCGGGTGAATCGATCCATTTCGTTTAACATGGCGTACATCGTGGAGGTCTTGCCACTGCCCGTGGGCCCACAGATCAAGATCATGCCGGAGGGTTTCGCAACCATCTCGCGGACCAGCGTCAGTTGCTTTTTGGTCCAACCGATATCGTCGAGTGAATGTGTGCTGGCGTCGTGGTTGAGGACGCGAATGGAGAGTTTCTCGCCGTTGAGTACGCCCGCACTGGCGACGCGAAACGAAGAGGTCACATCCCCTTTCTTGGCGACGAAGGCGCCGTCCTGGGGTCGTCTTTTTTCAGAGATGTCCATACCGGAGACGGCCTTGATGCTGTTGACCACGGCCCGACTGATCTCCGAGTCCGCCTCCTTGAAGGTTCTCAAGAGGCCGTCCACGCGAAATCGAATCGCATACTTCTGCTCACTCCGCGGGTCGATCAAGATGTCACTGGCCCGTTGACCCAGCGCCTCTGCGATGATGGTTTCGGTCAAGGTGAGGGCCCGGCTGTCCACTCTTCTCTTGTCGTGATGGCCATAGATCTCGTCCATACTCCGTCCCGATGCATCCAACAGCACCAGGGCTGGCTCCTCTTCCTCAGAGGCGGCACCGAGACGACGGGCGCCGGCGACCAGGTCTTCGAGGTAGGCCCGCAGGGTGTCGCTGAAGCGAGCTCCGGATACCAAAGACTGTTTAAGGGGCACCAGAATCATCAGCGCCAGGATGCAAATGGGTCCCAGGAAGAGCGCGACAAAC
>JADFHU010000197.1 GCA_022567055.1 Planctomycetota bacterium | reverse complement strand
CCGTGTCGTCGAGCAGGCCTTAAAGGTCTTAAACTCAATGGAGTTGGACTACGAACTGATCCTGGTCAATGACGGCAGTTCCGACAACACCGGCCCGGTGGCCGATCAGCTCGCCCGCGAACACGAGCGTGTCCGGGTCGTCCATCATCCGCAGAACGCCGGCTACGGGGCGGCGCTTCAGAGTGGATTTGCGGCGGCGCAGAAGGAGTGGGTCTTCTACACGGACGGAGATGGCCAATTTGACCTGGCCGAATTGCCGCCGCTGTTCGACCTGATCTCCGACTGTGACATCGTTTCCTGCTATCGTTTGAACCGACAAGATCCCCTGCTGCGGAGATTCAACGGCTGGTGCTGGACCCAGTTGGTCTGTTGGGCCTTTGACTTGCACTTACACGACATCGATTGCGCCTTCAAATTGTACCGGAGAAAACTCTTTGATGAGATATCGCTGTGCAGCACCGGGGCCTTGATTGATGCGGAGATCTTGGCGCGGGCCACTCGCAAGGGGTATCGAATCAAGCAGAGGGGCGTCCATCATTACCCGCGGACCGCGGGTGAACAGACCGGGGCCAACTGGCGGGTTGTGCTGCGGGCGTTCAGAGAGCTTTTCCAGCTTCGCAAACGCATCATAAGGGGTGATTGATTTCTCCCGAAATAGAACGGTTTTCGGGCCTGGTTCAAAATCGTTCTCGCATAGGTGCCAGTCCGTGTACCACTCCTCGTCCTCGTAATCAGCGCAGCGGTTGCCGTTGTCGTAATCGATACCCCTGATTGCCCCAATCCCATGTTTCGATTACGATTACGACAACGACAACGATCGGGAATGTAACCCGGAAATGAACCAGGCCGTTTTTTCGGCCTACTTTAACCCGGTAAAAAACCGACCCAGCCGCGGAAGAAACGAACCCTTGAAGTCAAAGGACCCCGTAACACCGACGGCCTTGCCCACAATGGCCGATCGTTCCACGGTGCCGAAGATCCTGGAGTCACGACTGTTGTCACGATTGTCCCCCATGACAAAGTACTGGTCCTTTGCCAGGCTCACCGGGCCGAAGCGACTCTGGCGACCTGTTCTGGGACGGACCATCATCGAATGCGAGACCCCCATTAAATCCTCCGTGGCGAAACGGTACTCGCGTTTCAGGCGGTCCGTCAGGTAGGTCATGTCCCCAGTCGCCATTTCAGACTGAGCCATGGCTCGACCATTGATGAAGAGTTGGTTGTCGAACAGCTCCACGCGGTCGCCGGGTAGGCCGACCACGCGCTTGATTAGCCGTGTACCGTCGTCCGGTGAGAAACAGATGACAATGTCGCCCCGCTCGGGATTGGCCCAGCGGGCCAGGCGGACCCGCGTCAGCGGGAGTCTCAGCCCATAGGCCGCCTTGTTCACGAACACGAAATCGCCTTCGAGAATGGTCGGCTTCATAGACCCGGTGGGGACCCAGTTGAAGTCCGCCAGAGAGGACTTCACCGGCAGGATCACGAACACAATCAGGAAGAGGGTCAGGCGCCACTCCTTCCAGTACTTCATCGCCGTTTTCTTGGTCATGAGGTTTTTCCCGATGGCTTCGTTTCAGCCCCATGGATGGGCACTGTCGACACCTTTTACGCTGCCGCCTTCAGCCCGGTTCAGGGCCTGCAGGGGCCCTGAGGGCAGGGCGATCGCATGGGTAGGGGGTAAGGGGGGCAGTAGGTCTGTAGGTCGGTGGGTCAGTAATCGGTCCCTGGTCCCTCACTAATCACTGATCAGTTTAGGCATAAAACTGGTTACTTTGTTACTGATTACTGATTACGACCTTGATAACGCCTCCATGAGAGGACGCAGCAAGGAGCCCAAATGTCGTGAAAGTTTTTCTAGAAAGTGGTTGACACCCGCGATTTTCTCAGTAGGATACGCTTTCTCGGCACTAGGCCATGCGAGCAAGTGGCTGTCGTGCAACGCTCTTTGACAAGTTAACAGTTAAGCCAAATAATTAATTCAGCAGCGAAAGTGCAGCTGCCAAGACCTGAGTACGCTCAACTTGGTCAGCTTTAAAATGTGTGTGTTTCTACACTTTCGGTGCGTATGCCAAAGTGTTGAGCCTTTTTTTTGACGAATCCCCTGCCTCGCTTTACGTGAAGCAGGGTGTCGGCAATTCAAATTGAAGGGTTTGATCCTGGCTCAGAACGAACGCTGGCGGCGTGGCTAAGACATGCAAGTCGAACGGACTATACAATTGAGTAATCGAGCGTATAGTTAGTGGCGTAAGGGTTAGTAATGAATAGGTAACGTACCCTGTACATCAGGATAGCGTCTAGGTGCTTGCACCTTTCCGAAAGGGGCGGTAATACTGAATGATGTCGAGTGTCGATGGACATTTGACCAAAGGATTTATCGGTATGGGAGCGGCCTATTTCCTATCAGCTTGTTGGTGAGGTAACGGCTCACCAAGGCTAAGACGGGTAGCGGGACTGAGAGGTTGACCCGCAACATCGGGACTGAGACACTGCCCGGACCTCCACGGAGGGCTGCAGTAACGAATATTGCGCAATGAGCGAAAGCTTGACGCAGCGACGCCGCGTGTAGGATGAAGTCTTTCGGGATGTAAACTACTGTCAGGGATACGAAAGTCTGCTTCGGCAGATTGATCTACCCCAGAGGAAGTCACGGCTAACTTCGTGCCAGCAGCCGCGGTAAGACGAAGGTGGCAAGCGTTGTTCGGTATTACTGGGCTTAAAGCGTGTGTAGGCGGAATTGTAAGCGTTTTGTGAAATCCCTCGGCTTAACCGAGGAATTGCTCGACGAACTGCTTTTCTTGAGGCAAGTAGGGGTGCACGGAACTCTTGGTGGAGCGGTGGAATGCGTAGATATCAAGAGGAACGCCAGCGGTGAAGACGGTGCACTGGGCTTGATCTGACGCTGAGACACGAAAGCGTGGGGAGCAAACAGGATTAGATACCCTGGTAGTCCACGCTGTAAACGATGTCTACTAGGTCGTGGAGGTTCTGACGCCGTCACGGCCGAAGCAAAAGTATTAAGTAGACCGCCTGGGGAGTACGGTCGCAAGGCTAAAACTCAAAGGAATTGACGGGGGCTCACACAAGCGGTGGAGCATGTGGATTAATTCGAAGCAACGCGTAGAACCTTACCTGGGTTTGACATGCTTGGATGCCCTCCTGGAAACGGGAGTAAGCTGCCCTTCGGGGTGAAACTTGCACAGGTGCTGCATGGCTGTCGTCAGCTCGTGTCGTGAGATGTTGGGTTAAGTCCTTTAACGAGCGAAACCCTTGCCGTTAGTTGCCAGCGGGTCATGCCGGGGACTCTAGCGGGACTGCCGGTGTTAAACCGGAGGAAGGTGGGGACGACGTCAAGTCATCATGGCCTTTATGCCCAGGGCTTCACACGTGCTACAATGGTCGGTACAGAGTGACGCAATACCGCGAGGTGGAGCAAATCGCAAAAAGCCGGCCCCAGTTCGGATTGCAGGCTGGCAACTCGCCTGCATAAAGGTGGAATCGCTAGTAATCGCGTATCAGCTACGACGCGGTGAATGTGTTCCTGAGCCTTGTACACACCGCCCGTCAAGTCACGGGAGTTGGGAGTACCCGAAGTCGGTTTGCTAACCCGCAAGGGAAGCGGCCGCCTACGGTAAGCCTGATGACTGGGACTAAGTCGTAACAAGGTAGCCGTAGGGGAACCTGCGGCTGGATCACCTCCTTTCTAGGGATTATCTAGAGCGCAGCCGCTTATAGGCGGCTGTGGATAGTCAGGCATTTTCGCTGTTGAATTAATTGTTTTGCTTAACTGTTCTTGATACTGAGAAGCCCCTTGGTTCGCCAAGGGGCTTTTTATTTGCGCCTATACAGCCCGGGGAAGCTGGGCCTGGACGCTTTCCTTGTTGGAGGAAGCAGGGTAAACTTGGACTATGACCGAGGCATTTAGGACAGACCACCTGGACCATGCACGCGGTGAGGTTGAAGATCCCGTCCAAGCAGCCGCAGACTACGGCATTGACGTGAGCCAGCTCCGGGATAATCTGGCTCTCAGTGTGGCCGAGCGCTTGCGGCGTCATCGGATTGCATTGAATACCGTCGAGATGCTTCAGAAGGCTAGGCGGCTGTGAGCGATCCGTTTAACCTGTTGCGTCGACTGGCCCAAGCCCGGGTTGAGTTCGTGATTGTCGGTGGGTACGCGGGAGTCGTGCACGGGTGTACCTATGTCACCCAAGACATCGATGTGTGCTGTGTCTTCAGCCCAGACAATCTGTTGATGCTCCAAGAAGCTTTGTCAGAGCTTCATCCTGTGCATCGCATGACGCCGGGACGCGTGCCGTTGGAGCTAACGGCAGATAACGCCGCTTCTTTCTCCAATCTCTATCTCGACACTGATCTCGGTCGGCTCGATTGCCTCAGCACCATCAATGGGCTCGGTGCCTACGCTCAGGTGAAGCGGCTCAGTGAGCGGATTGATATTGATGGTATGTTTTTTGGTGTCCTGACCATCGACGCCCTGATCCAGGCCAAGAGAGCGATGAACCGTCCTCGGGACAGAGAAGCCATCCACCAGCTCGAGGCCATCCGAGAGCTGCGTCGCGACCATGCGTAGACTGTATCAAGCTAGGCGTCTCCAAGGTCAATTCATCGACTGAGAGGCGGGTGCTTTACCACACCAAAAGAGTGCAATCAGGAGATTGCAAAGGTCAAGATGTGAAGGCAAGTATGCTGTTTCCAAGCTACACACGCCCATGACTTCGTTTTGCGCCTAGCCGTTCAAAATCGTCGTTGCTTGACACTGAAACCCTGCCAGCCTATCATCGGCCCCGCACGGACCTGAACCCCAGGGATATGGCTGCATGACCCCGCGAATCGCTTCGGAAACCAGTGCCAGCACATCACTTCTAGAGAAGGACCCGTCGGTCGCGGTTGTCATGGCGCAGGTGGGTGATCCCAACCGGAAGATTGTCCATGTCGAAGGGACTTGGGGGTCTTATACGCCGCTCTTGGTCGCCTATCTGGCCGAACGGGTGGACCGGCCGATCCTCTATGTCCGTCCCCACCTTGAAGATGCCGAAAAGGCCGTGGATGACCTGATCACCTTCGGGGCGCCGTCGGTCGAACTGCTGCCCGCCTGGGAGGGGGAAGAGGACTATGCCGATGCCACCGACGAGATTCGCGCCGCCCGACTATCGATCGCGCTGAGGATGTTGTCGCTAAGGGCCCCGGCGGTCATTCCCACCTCCATCCAGGCCCTATGCCAGCCCGCCCCCAAGGGATCGGCTTTGATGGCTCGGGCTCTATCTTTACAGGTTGATCAGGACCTGTCCCCCGATGAGGTTGCCGACTGGCTGGTCGACAATGGATTCGAAGGGGTAGACCGGATTGATTTGCCGGGTCAATTCGCGCGACGCGGTGGTATCGTTGATATCTTTGCGCCGGTCACGGTGGGACTGGCCGAACGGGCTCACACTGCGGTGCCGTTCCGCATCGAGTTTTTTGGCGACACGGTGGAGAGTGTCCGTCTCATTGACCTGGATACGCACCGCTCCGCGAGCGAGATTCAGCAGATCGGCATCGTGTCCGCGACCGCCGGCGCCGCTGGCGCGGAGACCGATCTCTTTGTCAATCTCTTGCCCCGTGCGACCCTGGTCGTGATGGAAGAGCCGACCGAGTGCCAGGAGGTCGCCAACGTCTTCCGGGAGAGGGTTGAGGATCCCTATCGCCTCTACCACTGGAAGGAGATTGTCACGGCACTCTCGCCCCTGCAGCAAGTGCATGTCTGCCGGTTCGGGGGGAGCGTCGCAGAGCCGATTCCTATGGCTGCCGCGAGTGTGCAGCAGTACCAAAACAAGGCTGTCTCCACCTGGGCGGGCCACAAAGCGGCCTTGCAGGATTTGATTGTCGCCGCGAAGGAGGGCACGCGCGTCTGCCTCTATTGTGAGAGTGCGGCTGAAAGGACGCGCGTCGCGGAAATCGTGCAGGAGATTGACGGTCAAGTCCCCGACGCGATGGAGTTGATCAAGGGGTTTATCCACCAGGGCTTTGGCATCGAGGCCCTGAATCTGGTGGTCATCAGCCATCACGAACTTTTCGGTCAGTATGCGATCCGCCGGCGCCAGCGGCCCATGCGTGCCGGCATACCGGTGGATTCTCTGGCGGACCTGGAGCCCGGTGACTATGTGGTGCACGCCTCCTATGGCTTGGGCAAGTTTCTGGGGATCAAGACGATCGAGGGGGGGGAGAGTAGGGGCGAGTATCTGACGCTGGAGTACGCCGACGGGATGACGCTTCAGGTCTCGGTGAGCAATATTGGCCTGGTCCAGAAATACATTGGCACCTCGCCGAGCCGGCCGAAGCTGAGCAAGGTCGGCTCCAAGAAGTGGCAGAAGCAGAAGGACAAGGTGGCCGAGTCGGTGCGGGACCTGGCGGTGGAGCTGTTGCAGGTCCAGGCGGCCCGGGAGGCGGAGGGGGGCATTGAGTGTCGGGCGGACTCCACCTGGCAGTCGGAATTCGAGGAGTCCTTTCCCTTCCCAGAGACGGTGGATCAGGTCACGGCGATTTCCCAGATCAAAGAGGACATGCAGCGGCCGGTGGCCATGGATCGATTGCTGTGCGGGGATGTGGGCTATGGCAAGACCGAGGTGGCCATGCGGGCGGCCTTCAAGGCCGTCGAGAACGGCAAGCAGGTGGCCGTCTTGGTGCCCACCACGGTCTTGTGTGTGCAGCACGGCCGGACCTTTACCGAGCGATTCGCCGACTTCCCCGTTTCGATCGCCATCCTGAACCGGTTCAAGACGCCCAAAGAGGTGGCTCGCATCTGCGACGAGGCCCGGCGTGGTCGACTCGACATCCTGATCGGAACCCACAAGATCCTGAGCAAACAGGTTGGGTTTAAGGATCTGGGCCTGTTGATCATCGACGAGGAGCAGCGTTTTGGCGTCGAGCACAAGGAGAAACTCAAACGCATGCGGGTCAACGTCGACATCCTGACCATGTCGGCAACACCCATTCCGCGGACCTTGCACATGTCGTTGCTGGGATTGCGGGACATCAGCTCCCTCACGACGCCCCCTTTGGACCGTCGTAGCATCGTGACCCGTATCGCGCGGGCGGACAGAGGCATCATTCGCAAGGCCATCCTGCGTGAACTCAATCGCGAGGGGCAGGTATTCTATCTGCACAACCGCGTGGTCACCATTAGGAAGAAGATGCTGGAGATCCAGAAGTTGGTGGAAGATACCGACGCCACCGTCGGTCTGGCCCACGGCCAGATGTCCAAGCGAGAGCTGGAGGAGGCTATGGTCGGTTTCGTAGAGGGCCGGATCGACATCCTCGTGTCGACCACCATCATCGCGTCCGGTCTCGATATTCCCAACGCCAACACCATCCTGATTGACGACGCCGATCGATTCGGCCTGGCGGAGTTGCATCAACTGCGGGGGCGGGTCGGGCGTTATCGTCATCGTGCCTATGCCTACATGCTCATGCCGACCAACCGCACGGTCTCCCCCGTGGCCGCGAAACGCTTAAAGGCCATCGAAGAGTACTCTCACCTGGGCGCGGGCTTTCGCATCGCGCTGCGCGATCTCGAGATTCGCGGGGCCGGCAACATCCTGGGCGCAGAGCAGTCGGGCCACATTCAGTTGGTGGGCTACCAGATGTACTGCGACCTGCTGGCGCGGGCGGTACGCACACTCCAAAACGAACCCGTCGAAGACGCTCCTCAGGTGGTCTTGGATCTGGGCTTCACCACCTACATCCCCCGGAAATACATTTCTTCGGACCGCCAGCGCATGGATGTCTATCGACGCACGGCCGCCTGTCCGTCCGCCCAGGCCATTGCCGACATTCGCGCCGAACTGGCGGACGTGTATGGTGAAATACCGCCCGAGGTGAACATGTTGCTGGAAATGACGCATTTGCGCATCGAGGCGGCCCATTTCGGCGTACGCAACATTTCGGTGTCGGGGAAGAACTGCATCTTCACCTTCGCTGACACCACCGACGATCGAGCCTATTCCCTATTCGCGCGGATCAAGGGCAAGGTGAAAGTACGAGATCCGCGGACGATTCTGCTGCAGTTGTCGCCCAACTACTTTGAACCCGAGACACTCTTGAGGGTGCTACGGAAACTCTTCTCGACAGGATGAGTCTTCGCGTTGGTCACCCCGCGGATTGCAGTGCCGCCACGGCGGCCCCTAAGAGGGTAGCGTCCTGAACCGACTGAATTTCGTAGTGTCGCTGCCGATCGCCCTGCAGAAAATCGTCCAGATAGGCCCCCACCTGGGAGCGTAGTCCATGAAGCTGGTAGAAGGTTGTCCCTTCGGCCGTGATACAGATAGGCCGGGACAGGACCTTGCCTCTGCCATCTTTAAGGATGACGGCGGCGAGGTTGGCGGCGGTCAGTTTGGCCGCACGCTGAATCAAGCGGTGGATTAATGCCAGCAGGACCTCACGATCTGCCTCCGTGGCCTCAGATAGAATCCTAGGCCGCGGGTCTTCCAAAGACTGTTCCTGCAGCAAATCGTTCACGCTCTTGGTCGAGAGGGAGGTCAGGCTCCGCAGGTTGTCCATCAGCCCTGCCGAGAAGAGGCCGCTCTCGCCTCCCAATTTCAGGGTCAACAACACCAACTGCCCGAAGTAGGCCCCGGAAAACTTCTTTTCGAAGGTGTAGTGGCCGGGATCACTAGA
>JADFHU010000196.1 GCA_022567055.1 Planctomycetota bacterium | reverse complement strand
CCAGGAGATCGTCGCTACCCTCATTTCAGTGATCGTGACGTTCAGAACGCTGAGAGGTGTGGTATAGGTAAAGAACGGAGACAGGGAGGCCAACACCGGCGATCGCCCCCAGAGCAGCAGTAACCTTGGCAGAATCATCCAGAGCACCTGCAGGGATATCACGTAACACACCACACCAAAGGGCTGCCGGACGAAGACGGAGAGCAGTAGCGTAAGCGAGCCGGAAAAGACCATCGCCGTGAGGGTGACACAGAGACTGGACACGATCACGTCCCAAGAGAGCCCACCGAACACCCTAAGTAGGGCCAGGAGGGGAAACCCAATGGAGAGGATCAAAAAGGCCGGGATAAGGTGGCTCAAGAGTTTGCCCCAGGCGATGTGCAGGCCCGTCATCGGCGTGCTCATGAGTTCGCCCAAGGTTCGCTTGCTCACTTCGCGGTTGATGGCGGCACTCAATAAGATGATGACCACCAACTGCGATGCAACGAACTGCAGCCATATAAACCCCGGTCCCAGGGCGGCGCCCATTCGCGAGGAGGAGGCCGCGGTGACATTGCCAGCCGTCATCCCCGCAAAGAGGAGCCCCCAGTAGACCAGAGCAACGAGGGCCAGCACAAGGATATAGGCGCAGCGCAGGACGTAGTAGCGTTTCAGCCGGCTCAAGACCCGCAGCTCTTTCTCGACGATGGGGCCGTAACAGAGCTGTTCAATCGGATTCCCGCTCATTTGCATCGACAGAGTTCTCTCCTAAGAGCGTCCGAATATCCCGCGGCGTAGTCGACGCTGACAGATGACGATCAATCCCCAGCCGGCCAGACAGTGAAGGGCCGCGTAGAGGGCCACTCCGCAGAGGATCCAATGGACACCGCATTCCGCAAAGCCCGGCAGCTTGTAGGTCAGTTGCCAGAAAGGGAGTTGGGCGGACTCCGCGCAGGCCCCGGTGACCAAGAAGCGACAGAGACCGAAGGGACTGACCAAGTCCATGAGATCGGCACCCCGGACGGGGTCCCGGAAGGCCATCCAGCCCAGGGCGCGAGGCACGAGGATCCAGCAGGTCAGGGCGGCCAGGAAGGCGGCGATGACAGCCGTCGTGGTACGCCTGAAGGAGACGGTGGCGATCAGGCCGATGCCGGTGAGAAAGAGCGTGACAGCCAACACCGTCAAGGCCATCATGCCCAGCAGGGTGGGATGGCAGTAGCCCGTGAGGGATGCCAAGAGAAAGTGCACGCCCAAGAAACACCACACCGGCAGACAGCGGATGAAGATCGCCACGGTCTTGTCGTAGAGAATCTGTCGATCTTCCAGGCGGGTGGACAATAGGACCGGCCAGGTGCCCGACTCCTTCTCCTTGGTCACCATGGTCGAGGCGAGCACCAGCACGCAGAGGGCGCCCAGGCTGAGGAAGAGCAGCGCATAGGTGACATGGGCGTAGGCGGTCTCGAGGACCCGCTGCTGCGTGTTGAGCCAAAACACCAGAGATTGAACGATGAGAGCCAGCGTCAGGCCAATTCGCGTGGTGGAACGGCCCCCGATGATCAGGGAGGATCGTAGCTCCTTCCAGCGGACCGGCGGGTCGATGACGCGGCGTAGGGCCTCCGTCTCTCGCTTGGCGCCACGTCTGCCCCGCAAGGGACTCTCGGGGCCCAGCGCGCCCGCGGCCTGCTGCAGGGCAATGCGACGCACGCCCCGCACGGCCTTGGTCATCACCACCAGGGTCGCCAGCAACATGATCAGGCAGTGGATCGGCCAACTCATCGGAAAGCTCAGGAAGGAAACACCCCTGAGCAAGCCCATGGAGGGATCGAGCCGGCCCATGACTCCGAGTGGATTGATGTTGAGCAAGAAGGTGCTAAGCCAGTAGACCACCGTCTCGGCGGACGCCCTGCCCATGCGGCTCATGACCCAGAGCCTCATGGGCACCAGGACCAGCAGGGGCAGGAACACATAGAAGACCCCGAGGACGGTGAGCGTCCGGAGTATCACGCCAATGGCGTAGCGAGACTTGACGGAGTAGTAGAGGCTCAGCGCGCCGGCAAACAACATGGCGGTAAAGGTCACACAGAGACTCGATAGGATCAGGTCCCAGGGAATACCGCCCAACACGCGGAGGATAGCCAGCGGCGGCAGACTGATGGCCAGGATCAGGATCAGTTGCAGCAGCTTGCTGAGGAGCTTTCCGGCGATGATCTGGAGACCCGAGATGGGCGTGGTCATTAGCACGCCCAAGGTCTGGTGGGAGAGTTCATCGGTAATGGCCGTGCTGAGCATGACGATGGCGAGGAGTTGCAGCGTGATAAACTGAAACACGATGACGCCGAGGATGAGGAGGCGGCCCGCCTCGGCCATGCGCAGGGCCTGCGACGCTGCCTGACCCGCCACACGGAGGTCATGCAGGACGATCCACACAAAGACGACGAGCACGGCCATGTAGATGAAGCGGAGCCAGTAGTTGCGTCGCCTGCGACTGGAGATGCGGAGTTCCTTGGCAAAGATCGGTCCGGTCAACCATTCCCAGTCTATCCTCCCCAGGTTGAGTCGCGGCCGTTTCAGCAAAGCGCACCCCTCACAGACAGTGACGCCGCAGCGTGGCTTTGGTCCGCTGCAGTAGAAGTAATCCCAGCAGCAGATCCAGTCCCAGGACGGTGGCCTGACAGGCCACCAGCCCGGAGCGTTTGGCGCCCAAGGCAAAGTAGGCGACGGACCAGAAGATCTGTTTTTCGATGGTGTATCGGCAGACGAGTATGGCCAGTGCGGCCATGACCGCGGTGGCGCCTCCGGCACAGCGCAAGCCCGCATACATCCCCACACCGATGAGAAACATGACATAGGTGGGAATCTTCAATAGCGTGACCACCAACTGAAACGTCACCGTGAAGGGGTCCGAGAGATCATTGCGTCGGAAGATGACCCACCAAACCAGCAGAGAACTGGCAAACAGTATCAGCCATGCGCCTCCATTCTTGAGTAATACGCTCCAGGTCAGATCACGAACGATCGCGCCATCCGTCAACGGCGTTGTCAGCAGGAGGGGCCAGGCCCGCTGATCCTTCCACTGCGAGATGGCCAAGGCCGACCCCGCGATGGTGGTCACGGCCAGGACCATCCAGAGTTCTGTCTGTATTACACTCCACAGGCGAAAGCTCAGACCGATAGGACCGGTCCGCCAACACTGAACTGCCAGCACTACCAGCGGTGCGCCCACCAAGAGGTAGACCCAAGCGTGGGAGAGCAACTGCCGACCGACCGACCGACGCAACTGCAGCCACAGGAGACAGGAACCGGTCACGCGCCGAAGTGCCGGTTTGCGGAACCGGCCCCATAGCTGAATCGGCCGCCCCACGACGCTGGGGCGTAACCTCCAGGCGACCAAGGCCAAGAGCCCCAGGGAAAGCATACTCACCGTTAGAAAGTGACTGAGCCAGAGATACTGGTCCGCGGGCGTCGCCTGCGCCTGGAGTTGCTGGTCCTTGGCATAGATGAACATGGAGATCGGATTGACCAAGAGGATGCCCTGCTTCAACCAGGCGGGAAAGCCGCCCAGCCGATCGTGCGCTAGCAGGCTCAGCATATAGAGGGTCGCCAGGCACACCATCATCATGACCATCACCTGGTGACTTCGGCGGGCCCATAGGGACCCCATCAGCGTCAAGGCCCCTACCAGCAGCACGGCCGACAGCGTGATCATGGTGCTGGACAAGACATTGCTCCAGGGCACGCCTCCCCACAGCCGCACGATGGCCAGGAGGGGCAGCGTTATCGCCAGAAGCGTCAGAATGGGAAGAATGCGTGCCAGCAACTTGCCAACCACAATCTCGCTCGCCCGGATCGGCGTCGCCAACAGAACCTCCAGTGTCCCCTTGTCCCTTTCCTCCACCAAGGCATCACTGACAAAGACGACGGCCAACAGGTTCGCGACGACAAACTGAAACCAAAGCACCGTCGAGACCACGTGGCGACTCACGGCGCCCATCCGCGCAGTCAGATGGGCGGCGGTACTCTCCGCCGAGCGCTGGGTCAGTGAGTCCATCGAGACCAGCCAGGCGGCAGTGACGATCCCTATGAGGAGAAGACAGTAGCCGAACCTTAGACCGTAGTGACGCCGTCGCCTGCTCAGCACCCGCAATTCTCTCTCGACAACCGGTCCTATGAACCCAGAAAATGCCATACGCATTCCATTCACTGCTTAAGAAAACTTGTCACACGCCACCCGGGAGGGGCGAGGCTCAATTGACAATCCCCTTGGTCAGTTCCAGGAAGGCGTCATCCAGTTTCAATTTCTGCGGCTCGATCGAGACGATGTCAATGCCCCCCTGGACCAGGGCCTTGGCCAGGAAACCGTTGTTTTCCTGTCCGTCTGAAAAAGTCACGGTCAGTGCTTGCTGCTCGAGAGTCACGGAGCCAATCTGGGGCATGGGTGACAGGACATCCAGCGCCCGCTGCGGGTCGCCGATGACCTCGACCTTGATGCGACTGTGGACGCCCATCTGTTTGCGGATTTCATCCATGGTCCCGTCAAAGACCAGCTTGCCGCGCTCGATGATGCCGATCTGGTCGCAGATCTCCTCCAGTTCGCTGAGGATGTGACTCGAGATCATGATGGTCTTGCCCATGCGCTTCAGTTCCAATAACAACTCGCGTACCTCGATCCGCGCCCGCGGATCGAGACCGCTGGCGGGTTCGTCCAGGATCAGAACCTTGGGATCGTGGATCAGCACCCGGGCCAGGCCCAGACGCTGCTGCATGCCCCGGGAGAGGCTGTCCACGGTGAAGTGCTTCTTGGAGGTCAAGTCGGTGAGTTCCAACACGCCTTCGACGATGCCTTGACGTTTCTTGCGATCGATTTTAAAGGCGGCGGCGAAAAACTCCAGGTACTCGAAGACCTTGAGGTCATCGTAGACGCCCATGAAGTCGGGCATATAGCCCACGCGGCAACGGACCTCCTTGCCCTTCTTGGTCACGTCGAGTCCGTCGATAAAGGCCTGGCCGAAGGTGGGATTCAAGAGGGTGGCCAGGACCCGCATGGTGGTGGTCTTGCCGGCCCCATTGGGCCCGATGTAGCCGAAGATGTCTCCCTCTTTGATGGTCAGATCGAGGTGATCCAATGCGGTGAGACTGCCATACTGCTTCGTCAATTGCTTGATTTCAATCATGAGTTTGATCCTCCGTTTTCTCTGGGAAGACAACGAGTCGCGCGAGTTGAATGGGATCGTATTGACACTCCGAGGCCGTCATGGTCCAGGGCAAGGGCATCGCGTCGTATTCCACACAGACCACGGCGGCACCCCGATCCAGATAGTGCTGTATGCCCCGCGTGCGCGGCGCAACGGCCCCGGCCCCGAAGATCTGCTCCTGCGTCAGAGTCATGGCCCTCCCCCGCCGACCCGAGGCCAGTCGTCCAGTCAGGGTTTCCGCCTGCTCCGCCGGTACGCCGCCCAGTACACGACTGCGGCTACTGCCGAAGAGGACGAACAGGTTGCGTATGGCATGGTCCGAACGATTGTCCACCGTCACCTCCAGGTCTCGACCCGTCACGCTGACCCGGGCCGAGAAGGGCAGATCTGACACGACAGACTCGGTCAACAGACACTGCATGGTCCAGATGTTGATGGGGACGGCGTAGGGTAGGTTGCCGCCGTCCTGCTGCACGCAGTCGACCTCGCGGGTTCCCCTCGTCTGTCGCCGGTAGAGCCGCTGTTGGGTAGGAAAGGCGGCGGACCACCATTGATTGCCCTCCAGTCCTGCCAAGGCATAGCGGTCACTGCGCGGGGCGAAGATGCCGCTATAGGTCGTCTGCCAGGCCAGCGGATTCTCGGCGATACCATCGATGACGGAGACACTGCGGTACTGCAAATCGCCCGCCCGCAGGTACTGCACGCCGTAGTAGGCGCCCCCGGTAAACAGGGCGATCCAAAAGGCACAGGTCACCCAGGTCCAGGGGAGTTTCCCCAGGCGTTTCAAGACCATATAGTCGACAGGGCCCAGCAGGATGGCCAACAGGCTCAGCAAGAGGATGATCCACCAGATGCTCAGCGGCCGCATCTCATCGATGCTGTGCAGATGGGTCAGCACGCGATTCGTCATCTCCTGGCTGCCGGCCAACTCAAACTGCCCGTATCTTCTACTGGGGTTGTCCTGGGCCTCGTCCACGTCGGTCGAGGCAAGTTCGATGGTGCGCTGCGGGTCTCTATCGTTCGAACTCTGCAGGGACTTGGGTGCTTCCATGAGTTGACTGATGAGCTTTGTCCAGAAGGGTGCGGTGCTGCCCTTGTGATCGCTGGGCAGAGTATCGGGATCGAAGGCCAATACGCCCACCCGGCCAAAGCCGGCCATCGCGATGGTGTACAGCGCATCCTCATCCGTGACCATGCCCTCTTGTTCAGCAAAGGCGTGCGGTCGCGCACGAGGGAATTGACAGGTCACCGATGCAGGAGGATGCGTTTTGAGACCAAGATTGCCGAGTTGGATCGGGGAGAGCGTCACCTCCTGTGGGCTCTGTAGTGTGAAGGGCAGAAAAGTCCCCAACGCATTCCCGGCATCCACCGGTCTGCCCCCCAGCACCAGCAAAAGTCGCCCCCCATTGGAGACCCACTGACTGATGGCACTGAGCTGCTCGGGACGAAACTGACTCAGATCCACATCGTAGAGGATCAAGCAGTCCAAGGAGACGAAGCCCGTCCAGTCCCAGGGGACCACGCGGGGTAGCTTGTGCTCCAGGTAGACCGTACCCCGCTCCTCATTGTAGACCTTGGGCCCGATGCAGAGGGTCTCTTTTGGCAGCCGAAAGAGACCGAAGGCCCGCTTGCCGACCAGGCCAATCAAGAGATCATTCCGATTTATCGGTTTCAGGGCGCTGTAGTCGTACAGGTTGTGCCTCCGCCGCCACGCGGTCTTGCCGCGCTCGTCGGTGATCCGCAAGTTGCAGGTGTCGGCACCGAAGGCGATCTTTGTCACCATGGGCAGACGCATAGGCAGATCGGGCGCGACGGCAAAGCTATGGGCGATGTTCAACCGATTCATTTCGTCCTGTGGCACGGATACGTGCAGGGTACCCCCGAAGGGTTCCTTCAACTGACTGGTGATCCCCACCTCCACAGAGGTCCATTCCATCGGTCGGTAACGGCCTCCCCAACCGAAGAAACAGTCGACATTGAATGGGTCCTCAGCCCCCCCCGCCGCGGCGGCGAACAGGCTGACCCCAATGATTAACCTCTTTATCCACTCTCTCATTTAGATCCTCATCTTTGAATTGTAGACAATCCACTCCACAACGACGAGCAGCAGCGCCAGCAGGATCAATCCCGGCCATACCGGGACATTGGCCTTCTGGACGAGGCTCTGTTGGGCCTCCACGACGTGACCCGTTAATTGCACGCTGGGCAGGGGCTCGATGTGACTCTCCTGCCGGTCCAACAGGTTCACGGCAAAAAACCGATCCGGCCGATCCAACACTTCTAAGCGGTAAACACCGGCATGGGCCGTGGCCGGTAAACGCAAGGTGCCGGTCTGATCCGCAGTCACCTCCTGCCGCAGGCCGTGCGGCCCCCAGACGGTGGCCCGAGTCCCCGCCTCCTGGCCCCGGGCGACCATGGGATCCCCGACCGTCAACTGGGCCTCCTGCGCCTGTCCCGACTGGGCGCCCAAGAAGGCCAGGGCATTGTAGCAGAAGAGAATGAAGCCCGGTTCGAAGGGCCAGTTGCTCTGCAGCGGATCGAATCCGACCAGCAAAAAAGTACTGCCCTGACGACGGATGACGCCCATGGCCGGGCCTTCGTTGAACTCCGCCAAGATCTGTGCGTCCCGGGGAAAGACGACCTTGGGCGCCTCGGCGACGAAGAGATTGGCCAGATCCACGTAGCGCAAGACCGCATGCTGCTGCCGCCAGTCCACAAGAAACTGATTTTCCAGCGTCCCCACGGGCGTGACATCCAGCGCATGGGGGGCATTGCCGAAGACGAGATAGTTGCCCCGCGCGAGCCTGTCGGGCGTCACGCCGTCCAGGACGATCACATCCGGCGCCGCCACGCCGCCGGCCTCATCGCCCGTCGGACCCTCCTCGAAGGCGGCGGGCGTCTGCACCGCTAGCCGGGCCACCGGGCAGGCCCGCAACGCGGATTCCAGGATCTTGTTTCCCTGGGACACCAGCAGCACGGACAACTCTTTGGGGGGCGCCAACACCGACCAGGCTGCGTCGTCACTGGCCAACAGGTCGGCGTGCAACTGCCGGACCTCGACGACACCGCCACGGTCAACCTCCAAGATGAGGTCCACCGATTGCTGTCCGGGGCGATCGGTCTCCTGCGACCACGGCGGGATGGTCACGGCCTGCACGGCCACGACGTCCCCGTTGATGCTCACCGCAACATCCGTCGTCACCTGATTGCTGTCGTAGTTGCTCACGGTGGCGAAGACCTGCACCTGCACGGGGTTCTCATAGGAACGACGCGCCTGCATGGCGGTCACGGCCACATTATGACTCGAGTGGCCGATGGCATGGTAGATGAACTCGCCTTCGCCTGCCACCACGTCGTTGATGTCGGAGATACGTCCATCGCTGAAGAGGATCAGGCGGGGCAAGGCCTCGGCGCTGCGGTTGTTGGTCTCCTCGCCGGGGGACTGTGCGAAGGCGCGGGCCACGGAGACGGCCTGGGTCAAGGAGGAGGTCCTGTCCGTGGGTTCGATGCTAT